>CAMVPV010000117.1 GCA_947169455.1 uncultured Clostridia bacterium
TCTTGCCGTGCTTTCTGAAATAATGCTTTTCAAGGAGCTCCTTCTGCATCTCGCCGGCTTCGGGATTGAGCGTGATCGCATGATAGTTCATGAACGCCGCCTGTTCGAGCACTACCGAATTGTGAACGGCGTCCTCGGGAGAGGTGCCCCATGTGAATGGACCGTGGCTCTTTACAAGCACTGCGGGAATGGTCATCGGATCAACGCCCTTGAATGTCTCGACGATGACATTGCCTGTCTCTGCTTCGTAATCGCCGCCTATCTCCTCGGGTGTCATGCAGCGGGTGCAGGGTATCTCACCGCAGAAATAATCGCCGTGAGTGGTGCCCATCGGGATAACGCCCTTCCCCGCCTGTGCAAAGGAAACAGCCCATTTGCTGTGCGTGTGGACTATGCCGCCCATTTCGGGAAAAGCACGGTACAGCACGAGATGCGTAGGGGTATCGCTGGAGGGGCGGTACTTGCCCTCTACTACCTTGCCGCTTTCGAGATCGACCACCGACATATCCTCGGCTCTGAGCTCTTCATAAGGAACTCCGGACGGCTTTATCACGATAACGCCCTTGTCCCTGTCGATACCGGAAACATTTCCCCATGTGAAAACGACCAGTCCGTATTTCGGCAGCAGGAGGTTTGCCTCCAGCACTTGTTTTTTGAGTTCTTCGAGCATATCATTCTACCTCCTCAAGAAGTCTCTCACCCCTGAGACCAGCGGTGTATCTTTCCATATATCTGTTGAAGCCGGCGCGTCCCTCTTCATCGGGAACGGAGCGTACAGCCTCTATATCTGCGAATACGTTGTCTGCGAGCCACTTGCCGAGAGTATCTCCGCCGCCGCAGATCATATATGCAGCCAGCAGGGACATTCCCCAAGCGCCGCCTTCGCCGGCGGTCTCCATTACGGTGACAGGCGTATTGAGAGCATCCGCCGCGATGCGGTCAGCTGCGCCCTTTATCTTGAACAGCCCGCCGTGGCAGGTGAACTGCTCTGCGCGGATATTTTCCTTTTCAAAGAGTATGTCCATACCGAGGCGCAGCGCCGCAAGAGAAGCGTTCAGCTGTGCGCGCATAAGTCCTGCAAGAGTGAGCTTTGCGCCCTGCGGACGGAAACACATCGGCGCACCGCGCGAAACATCGGATACAGGCTCTGCGGAAAGGTAATTGTAAGCAGTAACGCCGCCGCAGTCGGCATCGGCGGTCATAGCCCTGCGGTACAGTGTCTCATAGAGGTAGGAAGCATCGGTATTCGCACCGGTGAGCTCAGCAAATTCACGGAAAACGCCGACCCATGCATCAAGCTCGCCGCAGCAGTTGTTGCAGTGTACCATAGCGGCAGCGGAGCCGTCCGGAGAGGCTACCACGTCGATCTCGGGATAGTACCCCTTGAGCGGCTTGTCGAGGATAAGCATCGAGAACACGGATGTCCCCGCCGAGATATTTCCGGTGCCGGGAGCTACTGCATTTGCGGCTGCCATACCTGTGCCCGCATCTCCCTCGGGAGGGCAGAGCGGAACGCCCGCTTTGAGGTTTCCGGTCGGGTCAAGCAGGAGAGCACCCTTTTCGGTGAGGGTATCGCCCTTCTGTCCTGCGGGAGCACATTTCGGGAAGAGGCTGAGGATATCCTTGTCAAATCCGTGAACCCTGAGATAATCGTTCGTCTTTGTCACCATAGCGGTGTCGTAGCCCTTGCCGTCTATCGGGAATATCCCCGATGCCTCACCGAGACCTGCGGTGAAGCTGCCGGTCAGCAGGTAGTGTATATATACCGCGAGCGTGGAGACTCTCATTATCTGCGGTACATGAGGTTCGTTGTCCAGCACTGCCTGACAGAGATGAGATATCGTCCAGCGCTGCGGCATATTGAATCCGAGCAGTGAGGAAAGCTCCGAGGCAGCCTTTTCGGTCGAGGTGTTTCTCCATGTGCGGAACGGCACGAGAAGCTCATCGTTCTCATCGAACGGCATATAGCCGTGCATCATCGCAGAGATGCCCATAGCGCCGAATGTCCCGGGAACTACGCCGTACTTTTCCTTTATATCCGAAACGAGCGATGCGTAACAGTCCTGCATACCCGTGCGTATATCATCGAGGGAATACGTCCAGTATCCGTTCTCGAAGCGGTTCTCCCAGCTGTGGCTGCCGGACGCTATCGGTGCGAAGGTCTCATCGGTGAGGACAGCCTTTATCCTCGTCGAGCCGAATTCGATGCCGAGGAAGGTCTTGCCGCCGGATATTTTTTCCTGAATATTCATCTTCATACCTCTATTCTTTTTGATCTTTTATGATGAAGCAGTTTCCTGCCTTTATCCATTAACTGACAATGACGCATATTTCGTCGTGCCGTCCGGAAAGGTGACGACCATCACGGTATTTCCGCCCGATAAGTCGATTATCGAGATCCTTGTACCGCTGTATTTCTCATTCTCCGTTCTCAGCGTGACATTCATTATGTCCATGCTGTCCGAGAAAAGATAGTCATCATCGCCTATCCTCCCGCCGAAGGTCTCATTTCCGCTTATTTCAACGGAGTATGCAAGGTCATGACATATCCGCCGCCGCTGTTGAACACCCATGTTCCGGTCAGTATTTCTGCGGGGGATATACTTTCCTCATAGCTGCTGCCGCTGTCGGGATCTCCCTTTTCCGAGGCGTATATGACCGGGCAGACTATCATCAGCACTACCGCCAGTATTACAACAGCAAAGAAGACAGCCGCAGGCATCTCGCTCGGTCTGCTGCCGTATATATCGATCACAGGCAGCCCGAGCCTTGCGGCAACTCTCCTCACGCCGCGCACCGGCGGTGTTATGACCACCCGCCACGAATTGAGGATGAGATCCTCCACGCGGCAGAAGGCGCCGCAGCCGAATACCTCCGCGATGCGCGCCGCCGTAGCCCTGTCAAAATTCTGCCTGACAAATATCTTCGCCGCCCGCGAACGGAAAATAGGGTCATATACTATATCCCAGAAGCCTTGTTCCCTGAACATTTTCTCCCACATGAGACGGGTCGAACCGGCGCCGGTATGGCAGGAGATTATCCTGTGTATCCTTTCAAGGTAGGCTATCCTCAGTGAATCGAGCCGCTCCTCCTCCTCGGACGCCTGTTCCTTTCCTATATCCACCGCGCCGAAATCATAGCTTTCCGCTTCTTCCCCGTCAGGTGTCTCCTCAGCTTCAGCAGTCCGGTGCGGGATATCGCCGATCACATCTCCGTGCACGGGAGGACGCCTGCTGCTTGTATCCACCCCGCCGAAATCATAGCTTTCCGCTTCTTCACCGGCGGGTGCCTCCCCGGCTTCAGCAGTCCGGTGCGGGATATCGCCGATCACATCTCCGTGCACGGGAGGACGCCTGCCGCTTGTATCCACCCCGCCGAGATCATAGCTTTCCGGCTCTTTCCCGGCGGGTGCCTCCTCAGCCTCAACAGCACGGCGCGGGATATCGCAAAGCAGATTCCCGCGCACTAGAGGACGTCTGCCCCTTGCGATATCACAGGCTTTCTTGTAGGCGTCATGCAGCTTGCGGAATTCCTCGGGGTACTCCTCGGGATTGTACTTCTTTGCGAGGGCTGCGTATGCAGATTTTATTTTTTTGATGTCATTGGTAGGTTCAATACCGAGTGTGTTCCACATATCCTCATCTCAATCGGGGCGACGCCCCTAAGCTCTCATCAACATTATATACAGCATTACGAACAGCTGCAGTGCGAACACGACAGCCATTATCAGCGCGAGCAGGCGCTTCGGCTTTACCGCCGGACGCCGCACCGCCGCTCTTTTCCCGCTGCGGGGGATATAGACCTCCCACATACCGTACGGCTCCTCCATCGGGAGCGGCTTTGCGCCGCGTGCGAATTTCTGCGCGATATACGAAGCTGCGCCGTATCCGAACGGTTCACCCGCAAAAAGTGCGGCGGCTCTCTTGCGGAAATCGGGAGAATCCGCGATATACAGGAAATCATCCTTGCCGAAAAACAGCCTCCATACCGAGGTATCGTCGCGGTCACGGCTGTCCGCGAGTATCGCCGTTATCGTGCGCAGATACTTCTCCTCTGTATCCTTGCGGCTGCCGACGTAGTTCCCGGAGGTATCCACAGCAGAAAAATCATAGCTCCTGTCGGATACCGAAAGGATATCCCTCGCCTGCTTTTCCGCACCTTTCCAGTTTATAATGATGGTCGCGCGGTCAAATGTGTAAGGCTGCACCGTCCCCGATGCTGTGAAATCGTAATTTCCCTGTGCCGAGGGAACAGCCCTGTGCAGCTTTCCGCCGCGGGAGCCCGCATATCTGCACGCACTCCTGTAAGCGTCGTGCAGCCGCGAGAATTCCTCGGGGTACTCCTCGGGATTGTACCTCTTTGCAAGCGCCGCATACGCTTTTTTTATCCTGCGGATATCCTCAGTAGGCTCTATGCCGAGGATATCCCACATATCATCCACCCGCCTGTTCCCGCTTTCCGAAAAGCTGACCGAACAGGTCACTGACCGTGTTTATCCTTGCGGATATCCGCACTATGCATTTCTTTTCGGGGTAAGTACTCACGAACATCAGCTTTGTGCCGTACCCGAACCTGTCACGTATGAAGCCGGCAGTTTCTGCGCTGAACACCTGCCATTCGAGCATTTCGGCGGCTTCTCTGCGGAAATCCGTATCGAGCACTGCCAGGTCAAAAGCAGGCTGATCCAGCAGCTTTTCCCATTCATTCAGGCAGTCGCATTTCTGCGCATCTGCGATAAGCTTTCTCATGCGGGAAAGGATATCGTCACCGGCATCGCTTTCGTTTTCACGGATATCTTCAGTATCAGCGCGATCTTCGGGAGGCGCTCCTTCGTATCTGCACCCGCCCGTGCAATCTACGCTGCCGAAATCGAAAGTCTCGCCGCTCTGAGGTCCCGCCTCCGGCTTATCCCTGCGTATCCCGCCGTGCTCCTTCTTCACCTGCCTTGCGTAGGTACAGGCGCATTTGTAAGCGTCGAATATCAGCCGGAACTCATCCGGTCTTTCCTCGGGATTGAACTGCTTTGCACGGCGTGCGTAGGCAGCCTTTATCTCGGAGATGTCAGAGGTCGGTTCTATGCCGAGTATAGTCCATATACTTATCATCATATCAGTAATCCATATCGTCGAGGATAGCCTCGAGCTCATCATAGGCGGTAGATATCGCCCTGTGGTTCTGTGAATTGAGCGCCGCCTTGAACCGTGCGAGCGCGGCGGCGATGTATTCCCGCTCATCGGGGAGCGCTTCTTCAAATATCCTTTCCGCGCGGGAAATTATACGTCGGTTCTCGTCGCGGTCTGCCGGACTTATCTTGAGCGCCTCCATGCGCTTAACGGCGTCCTCCACCTCGGCGGCGGACATCGAATTGCCCTTGCTTAGGATGACCTTGCTGAAATGCTGATTGCCGTTCAGCGTATTTATATCCACCACGAGTATGCCGTTTATATCGTATGTGAGGCGTGCCCTGCA
>CAMVPV010000118.1 GCA_947169455.1 uncultured Clostridia bacterium
GGTCACCGTGCTGCTGCCGCTGCCCAGAGAGCCTATCAGCCCATTCACCTGGCCGTCCCGCTCCGATGCTCTGACGGTCACTTCCATGTCCTCAAGGGAGTCGTCCTCCTCAAAGATCAGCTTTACCCTCTTCATTCGTCACCCACCGCCTTCCTGCGATCGGGACGTTTGCAGATAGGCTCAAAACAGCATTCGGAGCATTTTAGATCCGGGCGTGCAAGACTGCACCCTTCCTCGTGGGAGCGCCCTTTTTTTGATCTGCACTCGCGGCACACGAACTTGGGGCACTCGGAAATCACCCGGGATGTTTCTTTTTCCTTCAACGCTACCACCTCTTAAAGCTGCACAAATATCAGCTTTCAAAGTTATGATTACTGTAAAGATCATACAAAATTTCTGTGAATATGTCAAGCAAAAAAGCGCAAACTGTACCGATAACGGCGCAGGCGGTACATATTCCGGCGCGGACGGCAGGAAACGTTTTTCGGGTATATCGCGGGCCGCTTTGGGAAAAATAAGCAAAACAAACCGCGTGATAATGGATAATTGCTGTATCTCCTCCGACGGTATGGAACACTCCCCTTTTGGGCCTTTGGGCCGTGTCCGAAGGGACATGATCCCGCCGCAGGCGATACCTTTATTGTCAGCTGTCAGCTATCCATTATCAACTGTTATTCGTTTTCCCGAAAGGATAGATATATGTTAAAAGATAAGGCTTTTCTCCGGCTGCTGGCGGCGGCGGCTTTCGGGGCGGTGCTGCTGCGGGTCCTTTTCGGCTTCGGGGACGTGATGAGCGCCCTGGGCACGGTGCTGGGACTGCTGAAGCCCGTATTTCTCGGGGTCCTGCTGGCTATGATAATAAACGTCCCCATGAGCGCCGCCGAGCGGACCTTCTTCCGCCCGGACAAGGGCTGCGGCCCTATCAAGGACAAGCTCCGTCGGCCGGTCTCTCTGCTGATGACCCTTGTTATCCTCGGGGGAGTGCTGGTGCTGGCGGTATCGCTGGTGATGCCGAAGCTGGCCGAAACAGTCTCGCAGCTTTCGGACAGGGTCCCGGAGCTTGCGGAGTCCCTTTCGGAAACGGTGGAGGGCTCATCTCTGCTGAAAAGCATCCTGCCCTCGGGAGACTGGTCCCCGGAGGGCATCACGGGAAAGATAGAGTCGGTGCTGCGCAGCAGCGAGGTAATGTTCCGCACCCTGTCCGGCACGCTGGACATCGCGGTGTCACTGTTCTCGGGGCTGGTGACCTTTGTGCTGGCGCTGTTTTTCGCGGTGTATATGCTCCTTCAAAAGGAGCGCCTCAAGGGGCAGGCACGCCGTGTGGCAGAGGCTCTGCTGCCCGAAACCGCCGCCCGGAGGCTTGTCCGCGTCTGCGGGATGTGCAAGCGCACCTTCTCGGACTTCATCGCGGGACAGACAGCAGAGGCCTGCATTCTGGGGCTGCTTTGCATCGTGGGAATGGAGATCTTCGGCTTCCCCTACGCCCTTGAAGTGGGAGTGCTGGTGACGGTGACGGCCTTCATCCCGGTTATCGGTGCATTTGTAGGGGCGGCGGCGGGAGCCTTCTTCATCATGTTCATCAGCTTTGAGAAAGCGCTGTGGTTCCTGCTGTTCATGGCGATCCTCCAGCAATTGGAGGACAATCTCATCTACCCCCGGGTGGTGGGCCGGAGCGTCGGCCTTCCGCCCTTATGGGTGCTGCTGGCGGTTACAGTGGGAGGCTCGGCGGGAGGCATCCTCGGGATGTTCATATCGGTGCCGGTCTGGTCGGTGCTGTACTGGCTTGCGGGAGAAGTCCTGGAGTATCTTGAAGAGCGGCAGAGGCGGAAGGAATGAATAAAGAACAATGAATGATCAAGGAGGCCGCTGCCGCATTTGACAGGCTGTTTGTGTATAGAATACAGCTTTTTATCACACATAACATTGAGAGTATCAAGTCAGGATTTCGTAAAAAAGCATTTTCAAAAACACGGATCCCTTCTTTTTTTCTGCTTTCCTCTTTACATTTGGCCGGATCGGTTATATAATTATTCTGAAAGCGTATGAGGAATAAAGATCTCCTAAGGGATCAGATTTGAAAGATAAACATGAACGTATCAAAAGGAGCTGATCGCAGTGACGGAACTGATCGAGCGTATCGGTTGGGCATCATTTATACAGATCGTCATAGAAAGCTGGAACGAACTGATCCTTCTGCTCCTGCTCTCTACCATGCTGATCGGGATCCGGCATGACAAGACCGATGAACTGATGAAGCAGGTAAGGATACCGATGACCAAGGAGCTTGTGGTTTTTTATGCAGCGATCTTCCTTTACGATCTCTTTGATATTGTGGATATCCTGTTCATGGGTGTGCAAAACGAATTTTCAGGTTATGTGGTGAATATCGGTGTGTTCGGATATTATACTGTCGGCGGTCTGCTGACTTTGTTTTTCCTCTGGGTCATCAAAAAGCATATTGCAGAGGCCCTTGAAAAAGAAAGGCTCCGAAAGATCTTTACGGGCTTTCAGTTCTTACAGATACCGCTGTTCGTTCTGCTGGCTTTAACGCCCTTCACGGGTGCGCTGTATCGGATCAATGACGAAAACAGATATATACGCTCCTGGGGATACTGGCTCTGGCAGTCTGTATCGATCGTCGCATTCGTTTTCATCGGTGCGGTCATTGCGGCAAATTGGCGGAAGCTCGGCGGATTCCTCAAAAAGATCATCGTGACTGCTACCGTGCTTCCGATAATCGGTCTGGTCAGCGGGAGCATCATGCCTGTGAGCATGAACAATATCATGGTCATATCCGCCGCACTTATCATGTTCATCCTCTATGAACAGAACAAAACGCAGATCACTGTCCGCTATGCTTACGAGCTTGAAAAAAGCAAGCAGGAGCTGGAACAGAGCAAAGTACGGCTGCTCGTGGCTCAGATACAGCCGCATTTCATATATAATTCCCTTATGGCGCTTCAGTCGAAATGTACGGATAATCCCGTAGCATATAACGGCATCGAGAGCTTCGGGAATTATCTGCGTTCAAATTTCACGGCGATGACCGGCAGCGAAATGATCCCCTTCGAGGAGGAGCTGAAATGCATCAAAGCCTACCTCGATCTTGAAAGGCTGAACTACGGTGAAAAACTGAAAGTGGAATATGACATAGAGATCGACCGTTTCCTGCTCCCGGCGCTCTGCGTCGAGCCTCTGGTGGAAAACGCTGTCCGCTACGGGATAGGCACATACAAAAAAGGCGGGACGGTCAGGATCATTGTGCGGGATGAACCGGAATACATCGAAATTGAAGTTAAGGACGACGGCTCCGGAGGAAACAAGCTGACGGAGCAGCAGACAAAACGCAAAAGCATCGGCCTTGAAAACGTAAGGCTGCGGCTGAATGCTTCGGGAATGGGGACATTATTGATCTCCCAGGACGAGACGGGCACCAGCGCCGTCGTGCGGCTCAAATATATGGAGGAATGAAATGAAAACGATCACGATAGACGATAATCCCGCGATACTGGTCCTTATGCGGTTTATTCTCAATAAGATCGACCCTGAGGGCAGTCACTTCTTTGCGGACAACGCCTCAGAGGGTATGGAGATCATCGAAAACCAGGGGATACGCATTGTTTTTCTGGATATTGAAATGCCCGATCTGACAGGCGAGGACGCCGCAAGGCTTTTGAATAAACGGTACGGCATGATCGACCTGATCTTCATTACCGGGCATTCCGAATATGCGCTGATCGGTCATCAGCTTCACTGTGCGGCATTTGTGACAAAGCCCTTCGGCGAAAAGGATATTACGGAAGCGCTGAAATATCTGCGGCTGCCTGCCGAGCCCGAAAAAGCCCTTGTGATAAGATGCAGCGAGCCCTTCGGAGCCTTTTACAACGGCGAGCCTTTGCAGTTTGAGCGCGGGCTGACCGGGGAACTGCTGGCTTATCTGGTCTATAAAAACGGGGCTATCGCCACAAACGGCGAGCTTGTGGGGATATTCTGGGAGGGCAACCCCGAAAAGCAGGAGCGTCTGCGAAAGCATATCAAAGACCTGCGCGACCGCTTTGAGGAGCGCGGCATCGGTGAGGCGCTGGTGAAGAAACGCGGAAGCATCGGGCTGAACATGAAAAAACTTACATTGGAGGGAAGCCCCTCCGAACTGCCGGAGCAATTCGGGTGGTTTGTGTGATACGAGCTTAATAAGGATAGAAAAGCCGGTCTGTATGACCGGTTTTATGATAAATAACAAATTATACATAATATTTACAGCGTATTCATAATTCTTAATATTATGTTCATATTTGAAGACCGTTTTTGCACACTTCTTGCACACTTCATTTGGTATAATAGAAGCATAGCATTACAACATAAAGGGGTGTGCCTATGATAGTATATGCCTATGACGAACAGCAGGGGCTGGAAAAACTGGAAGCTCTCCTGCGGGAGATAGTCGGGAACGATCTTCTGTTCAGCGGTTTCACCGATGTGCGGAGTATCCCCAATGCCTGCAAATACAAGCCCTACGATGTGCTGTTTGTCAATGTGGAGATACAGGAACGCAGCGGAATGTATCTGCTGAGCGAGATGTACTGGAATTATCCGTATACGAACTACATCGGCACGGCCTCGAAGGCCAGCGAGCGCGACGCGCTCCTGCTGCACCGCATTTACGCGGGCGGGTATCTTATCAAGCCCTATGATGCGGAAATGCTTGGGGATGCACTGCGTTATCTGCGCTATCCCGTAAGGGAAAGAATAACAGCCGAACCAATGAACAGAAGGCTCACTGTGTAGACCTTTCCGCCCGCAGATCGCTTTATACGGAGGCAATGTATGATATATGCAAGTATAGGGATCCTCGCACTGCTGGTGCAGCTTATCACCAACTATGACGTGCTTATGAAAAAGACCAGCGAGGAGATCGTTCTCAAAAACAGGTCATACCGCCGCTTTCTTTTCGGAACGATATTCTATTATGTGACAGACATTCTCTGGGGGTTTTTTGACGACAAGAAGTTTATCACAATGATCTACGCCGATACCGTGCTTTACTTCCTTGCCATGGGCCTGCTGATCATGCTGTGGACATCCTACACCACCGACTACCTCGACGAAAAGGATCTCTTCGGAACAATGACCAAAAGAGCGGGACAGATCTTTTTTGCGCTGGCTCCGCCGATGCTGATAGTCAATTTCTTTACGCCGGTGCTGTTCGACATAAACGATTCCGGTGAATACATCCCCGGGACACTGCGCTATCTTATGCTGGCAGTCCAGCTGCTGCTGTTTTCCGGGATCTCGGTACATACGATGGTGCTGAGCTTCAAGACCGAGGCAAGCAAGCGGGTGCGCTACCGCGCCATAAGCGTTTTCGGACTGGTCATGCTGCTGCTGGTGTTCATTCAGGTAATCAATCCGCTGCTGCCGGTGTATTCCAAGGCCCTGAAGAAGATCAACACCAATGTGGACG
>CAMVPV010000119.1 GCA_947169455.1 uncultured Clostridia bacterium
TCATCCCGCATAGAATTTACCGGAATACCGAATTGCACAGATCACCTGCCGATTTTTGTCCCTTATCACTGACTATCGAACGAGGTGTCCCGATGAAAATATCACTGTTCCGAAAAAGCCGCCCCGATGATGAAGAGCGGACGATTGAGCATCTTCCCGGCGACATGAGAGTATTCCTTGCGGGCAATCCGAACGTGGGGAAATCGACCGTATTCAATGCACTGACCGGACTTCACCGTCATACGGGCAACTGGAGCGGAAAGACCGTCTCCGCCGCCGAGGGACTGTGCGTTCACGGCGGGCGGCGCATGATACTCACCGACCTCCCGGGAACGTATTCGCTGGATGCACTTTCCCCCGAGGAGACCGCTGCCCGTGACTGTATCTGCTACGGAAAGCCGGATGCGGTCATCGTCGTATGCGATGCTTCGCGGATAGAGAGCAATCTCGTGCTCGTGCTCCGGATACTTGAGATCACGCCGCACGTGCTCATGTGCGTCAATCTCACCGATGAAGCCGAAAGAAAGCATATCCGCACAGATACCGCCCGCCTCGAGGAACTGCTCGGGATACCCGTCTGTCCGACTTCTGCACGGAGCGGAAAGGGGCTCGCGGATATGCTCGGCAGACTGGAGGAAGCAGCCCGCAATGAACGCACTGCCTGCCCGATCGATTACCCCGCGGATATAATAGCCGCCGCAGACAGGATAGCGGAACAGACAGAGCCGTTCACCCGCGGCATCATCGACAGCCGTTTCGCCGCGCTGCGCATACTTGAGGATGAAGAAGGTTTCCGCAGATCATTTTCAGAACATACCGGGAGAGAACTCCCGGATATCGATATGCCCTGCCGCGGCTGCGGAAAATGCTCCGCCGCCGATATCACAGCGGCGGCTGCCGTCCGCAGGAGCGCGGAGATAGCGGCGCTGTGCGTCGATGACACCTCTGCCGACTTCACCCGCGACCGTAAGGCAGACCGCATACTCACACACCCGCTGTCCGGTCTGCTGATAATGGCAGCGGTGCTGCTGACGGTGTTCCTGCTGACAGCCGAGGCGATGGATCGTCCGTCGCAGCTGCTTATGGAACTGCTCACCGCCCCCGAGGAGCCCGTGAGGGATCTTCTCGTGAGCGCCGGACTGCCCGTTTCCGCTGTCAGCCTTTTCATTGACGGGATATGGCACGTAATGAGCTGGGTCATCTCGGTGATGCTCCCTCCGGCTGCGATATTCTTCCCGATATTCACCCTGCTCGAGGATTCGGGGATACTCCCGCGGTTCGCGTTCGTGCTGGACAGATGCTTCCGGGCATCGGGCGGCTGCGGGAAACAGGCGCTCACGATGGCAATGGGGCTGGGCTGCACAGCAGCGGGAGTTACCGGGTGCAGGATAATCGATTCGCCGCGGGAGCGGCTCACGGCGATAATAACGAATTCGTTCACGCCCTGCAACGGAAAGCTGCCGACCGTTATCGCAATGATAAGCATTTTCCTCGCGGGCGCCGACAGACCGCTGCTGTCTGCGGCGGCGATGTCCGGTGTAATGGTGATGTCCTTCCTGATGACGCTCGCTGCTTCAAGGCTGCTTTCGGCAACTGTACTGAAAGGCGAGCCTTCCTCCTTTGTGCTGGAGCTGCCTTCCTACCGGCGTCCGCAGTTTGCAGCGGTGCTGGTGCATTCGTTCCGTGAACGCACGCTGCCGGTGCTTGCGCGCGCCGCAGTGTCGTCGGTGCCCGCCGGGATAATGATATGGCTGTGCGCGAATGTGACGGCGGGGGACAGTACGCTGCTCGAGGTGCTGTCGCAGGCTGCAGAGCCTGTCGGACGTGCAGCGGGTCTTGATGGCAAGATAATAATGGCATTCCTGCTGGGCTTTCCCGCAAATGAGACTGTTCTGCCGATACTGCTCATGGCGTATGCGGCATCCTCCGGAATGACAGGATATGAGGACTTCTCCGCGCTCGGAGCGATACTCCGTGACAACGGATGGACGGGTACAACGGCGGTCTGCATGACGATAATGATGATCTGCCATTTCCCGTGCGCGACCTCCTGCCTCACGATAAAGCGTGAAACGGGCAGCCTGAAATATACGCTCATATCGATGCTCCTGCCTGCTGCTGCGGGCATGATGCTCTGTATGGCGGTAAATCTCATTGCACGCTGACTGTGCCGCGCACCGCAGCCTTTACAGAAAGAATACTTTTTATTAACAACACGTTATAAACTGCTTACATCCGATGTATAACAACAATTATCTATATTATTTTTGTGCAAAAATGATACCCCGCGGATATTGCAATTGCCTTCCGTATATGGTAGAATATATTGGAAGGACTATGCACGGAGGTAATTATTTTGGAAAACAACGATCGTGAGCGCCGCAAGGGCGCCGATATAAATAACCGCCCCGAATTCCCGGAGCGCGCTGTGATAACGGGCGGTATGCCCTACGGCAACAAGGAGCTCCATTTCGGTCATGTAGGCGGAGTGTTCGTGTTTGCGGATGTATATGCACGTTTCCTCAGGGACAGGATAGGAAAGGAAAATGTCATATTCGTTTCCGGCACCGACTGCTTCGGTTCGCCCATAGCAGAAGCCTACCGCAAGCTGAAGGAAAACGGCTATGAAGGCACTATCGAGGATTTCGTCGGCGAGAACCACAGGAAACAGAAGGAAACTCTCGATGCATACGAGATAAGTCTCGACCTGTTCGGTGCATCCGGCATCGGCAGGACACACGAGGTCCATCAGGAAGTGACAGACCGGATCATCAGAAAGCTCTATGAGCTCGGTCACCTTGAAAAGATATCCACTGCGCAGTTCTACGACGAAAAGGCGCAGACCTTCCTCAACGGAAGACAGGTCATCGGAAAATGCCCGGTACAGGGATGCTCCTCCGAAAAAGCCTACGCAGATGAATGTGACCTCGGTCACCAGTATATGCCGCGCGATCTCATCGATCCGAAAAGCACGCTCACGGGCGAAACACCCGTGATGAAGAACGTCGATAACTGGTACTTCCGCCTTACCGATTACAATGATATACTGAAGGAATGGGCAGCGGACATGGAAAAGCAGAAAAATGTCCGCTCTGTAGTAACCAAGACGATAAAGGAGTTCCTTGAACCGCCCGTTATCTATGTGATGAACAACTACATGGAGACGTACCTCTCGATAAAGGACAGGATGGCGGAGCACGAGCTCATCGAGGAACCGAAAAAGACCTCGTTCACGCTGAAGTTCAATTCGCTCGGCGAACGCGACAAGGCGTGCGAACTGCTCACCGAAAACAAGGTGCGTTTCCGTGAGGGAAAGACCCTCGTGCCGTTCCGCCTTACCGGAAACATCGAATGGGGACTGAAAGCACCCTCCCTCGAAGGCGAGGACGGTCTGACCGTATGGGTATGGCCGGAATCGCTGTGGGCACCGATATCCTTCACCGAGGCATATCTCGAAAAAACAGGCCGTCCCGTTTCCGACTGGAAGAAATTCTGGTGCAGCAAGAACGCGAAGGTATATCAGTTCATCGGACAGGACAACATCTATTTCTACGGCATAGCAGAGCCCGCCATGTGGATGGCGCTCCAGGATGCGGACAACGGCAAGCTTTCCGCAGACGCTCCCGAGGGCTGTCTCCAGATGCCCGTGCTCGTTGCAAACCATCATATTCTTTTCCTTGACAAGAAGGCTTCGAGCAGCGGCAGCGTAAAACCGCCGATGGCAGCCGACCTCCTCGATCACTATACTCCCGAACAGCTCCGTATGCACTGGCTCGGTCTCGGTCTCGGGATGAGGAGCGTAAGCTTCCAGCCCAAGCCGCTCGACCCGAACGCAAAGCCCGAGGACAGCGATCCCGTAGTCAAGGAAGGCAATCTCGTAACAAATATCTTCAACAGGATGATACGCACGGTATTCTACGATGCACAGAAGTATCTCGACGGGAATATGCCGCTCGGCACGCCCTCGCCGGATATAATCGAAAAGTGCAGCAAGGCTGTGCTCGATTACGAGAGGTTCATGTACCGCACCGAGTTCCACCAGGTATCCTACGTGCTCGATTCGCTGATACGTCAGGCAAGCAAGTATATGTCAAAGGCAAAAGCCGCAGCGGACAAGTCCGGCGATACCGCAGAGATAAAGCAGTACCTCGTGGATACGTTCCGCTATATCCGGACGGCAGCAGTGCTTCTGCACCCGTTCGTTCCCTCCGGCACAGAGATGCTCCTTGATTACCTCGGTATGGATGAGAGCTTCTGGAGCTGGGACAGCATCTTCAAGGGATTTGAAGAGCTCCTCCCCGGTGAGGAGATGCATAAGCTGAAATTCCTTGAGCCGAGGGTGGATTTCTTCAGGCGACACCCGAGCCAGTTCACACAGGAAAGCGATAAGTAAAATACAAAACAGCATGATAAATATTACTTTGGCAATTAAATATCTATAATATGCATAACACATTTTCCAGTAGATATAGCTTTATGTCATGTTTGTTTTTATCGATAAATAATTGCCGAAGTAATAAAAAGAATTAAGTTGGTGTTTACTTTTGAGCAGCAAAAAAAGGAAAAAGGACAATAAAAAGCATTCAAAGAACCGCCCCGCCGCGGCTCCGGAAAAAAACAAAGCCGCTGCGGAAGAAAATATCATAGACGAGCAGGATCTGCAGGATATGTTTTCCTTTGAGCCGGATGACAGCACTTCCGAAGCTGAGCCGCCTGCCCCCGAGCCGGAAAAGGCACCCGCACTGAAGCAGGCAGCGTCGGAAAAGGCACCCGCACCGAAGCAGGCAGCGGCGGAAAAGGCACCCGCACCGAAGCAGGCAGCGGCGGAAAAGGCATCCGCGCCGAAGCAGGCAGCGGCGGAAAAGGCATCCGCGCCGAAGCAGGCAGCGGCGGAAAAGGCATCCGCGCCGAAGCAGGCAGCGCCGGAAAAAGCTCCTGCGCCGGAACACAAGCAGATCGACATTGAGAAATCAGACGGCGCAAAGCCCGTGAAGAAAGCTGTCCTCCGCAAGGAGACACATTCAGAGGACGAGCCGGTGCCGGTAGAGCCTAAGCCCGTACCGCCTCCGGAGCCGGAAGAGAATACTGCCTCCCGCAAGCCCCGCGAAGAACCGGACGAGCATCTCGAAGCACTTCTCGACCGCGACCTTGCCCGCGCTAACAGGCGCAGGGAACGCAAGGAAAGGCGCGAAGAGATCAAGCGCGAAAAATATGAAGAGAACGTCGCGGAGCAGCTCGCCAAGGCAAGGAAAAACCAGGAGCGTGCGAACCGCTCGATAGAGCTCGCTGCCAAGCGCGAACGCCAGAAGGTCGAACAGCAGGAGACAGAGCACAAGGTCAGCGAGGTCAGACCCGTCAGAAAAGAACGCGACCCAATGCTCGGCATGAACATACT
>CAMVPV010000120.1 GCA_947169455.1 uncultured Clostridia bacterium
GACGTGACGCCGGCTGATCTCACACTGATACTGACTGCGTTTGTTATTTTCAGATAGCAAACGCAGTTTTTGTTTTATCGGTAACTGACAGCGACCCGGCATTATTTATCAAGAAAGATGATCCGTTCCTCGCCTATGTCCCCTTCGATGATGTATTCCGCACGTATCTCCGCGCCGCTTTCGGTATAGGAACGGTATATCCTCCTGTCGATGACCGTGCTGCCGCCGCCGCTCAGAAAATTGTTCTCGTAGCGTGAGAGCTTGCCGTCAAGCAGTTCATCCGCCTGTTCGCGGCTGTATCTTACCGGCACCTCCTCTGTCTCCCACACCTCACAGTGAACCACCGCCGCAGGCAGCGTCAGCCCGAGAAAGCGTATGTATCTGATATCCTCCGCAGTTTCGCACCTGCCCGCAGGCATCCTCCCGGATATGCGGAAGCGTTTCCCGAAAAGCTCCAGACAAATGATATCATCGGGGTCGCCGCATACCTCCGCCGTGTCCTCGAACGGCTGCACGAATGATACCGTTTCGGAATATCTCCCGGTGATCTTTCCCATGGCGTGAACATAGTACGTCCCGCTGAATTTCTTCGGTACGACGCCGCTTATCAGCACTTCTCCCCTGCGGACGGTGTCTCCCAGCATCGGTATGACCATCCCGCTGTAAACGCTCATCCCCGTTATCTGCGCATCACGCACAGCCACGATATTGCACGGGCTGCCCTTGGGTACCACATCCGGTGCACCCGCCGTCTCGGTGACCTGCACTATCACTCTGCACCCGGAGCTGCGCACTCCCGCCCACGATATCTCCTCCGAGGAGGCGAGCAGTATGTTCTCGGCGGCGCGCATATCTACAGCCGGTATGAACGAACCGTAATATATCCCGGTGCCGCGCAGTATCGCAAGTATCTCATCGTCAGAAACATTCTCGTTGCCGCTTATCTCTATCCGCATGACGATATTCGAGAAGAATACCGTCAGCGCCGCGGCAAGCAGCGCTCCGATGAGTATGCCTGTCCTGCGGGAATATCTTTTCAGAAAATAATACGCGCCGCTCTGTCCGGTCATTTCAACTGTCATCCCGAGTTTTTCGGCGGCGCGGCACACTGCCGGATAATATACCCTCAATACTTTTCCCCGCACCTGTCCTTTGTCGGCGGACAGCGATGAAAATCTCGCCGTGCGGACAAGGCTCCCCGCAAGCTGTGCAGATCTGTCACTGTCGCCGGGTGAATACGCGCGGAACATGACTTCTCCGACAAGGGACGCAAGCAGGCTCATGCTCATCTGCCCTCCTTTTTCAGCGGTGAAAACTCTATCGATGTCACCCCGCCGCGCACAGTTACGCTGTCCGTTTCTGCACAGCTCAGCCTGAGCCCGTTCCCCCATATCCCGATGAGCATATCCGCCGAGCGTATCTTTATGCATACATCGCTGCACACAAGTATCCTGCGGCAGCTGTCTATCTGTATATCACCGCCGCATTCTATGCTGATGCGGGTATTCGGGTAGATGGTATCCTTCAGCAGTTTTCCGAGCGCGCTGTGTGTCACTGCCTTCAGTATTTCCATTGCGATCACTCCTTTGAAGCGTGCGCCCGCAGTCTTTTTTATATTATTATTCTGTACGGCAAAATTCTATTCTTACGATCATTGTCATAGAATTTACTATGCTTATGACCGGGAGGAGCAACAGAATGAAAAGATCCTTCAAGGAAGATCTGCGTGCAGTGACGGTATCGCTCCTGCTGATACTCGTGTGCGCCGCCGTGATAAGGTTCCCCGCCGAAACTGCGGCAGCCGTAAGAAGATCCTCCGCCAACTGCCTTAACATGATAATACCTTCGCTCTTTGCGATGATGGTGCTCTCCCGCCTGCTCATATCAAGCGGGCTGTACAGAAATATCGGCAGACCCTTCTCCCTTGTCGCAAGATACGTTTTCCGCATACCCGAGGAGCTGTTTCCGATATTCATAATAAGCATGGCAGCGGGCTACCCCGTCGGAGCGGCACTGCTCTCCGAAGCCTGTGACAGCGGCGCATCACGCGATGACGCTGCCGATATGCTGTGCTGGTGCTTCGGCGCGGGACCCGCCTTCATCTTCGGAACGGTCGGTGCGGGCATCTTCGGCAGTGTGAGGTGCGGCGGTGCGGTGTTCGTTTCCTGCATAGCCGCGAATATACTGCTCGGCATTTTCATGGGCATCGGAAAGCCCGTTCCCCCGCGCTCGGAAAAGCCCGCGCCCCCCGTCTTCACCGCTGAGATGCTCAATTCCGCAGTGACGGGCGGCGGCTGTGCGATGCTGAAAATGTGCGCCGCCGTGCTGTTCATGTCAGCGCTGCTCGCTGTTCCCGATGCGCTCGGGCTGTCCGCTGCCGCAGCGTCATTCATCGGGAAAATGCTCGGCAAAGACCCCCGCAGCGTCTATGTGATACTGCGCTCCGCCGCAGAGATAACAAACATAACCTTTCTTGACGGACATACCCCCGAATACCTTCCTGCCGCCGCAGCCGCGGTCTCCTTCGGCGGGATATCGGTGTTCATGCAGATAAAGGCAGTGTGCGGCGGGCGTTTTTCCGTGCTGAAGCTCGCGGCGGCGCGGCTTTCGGCGGCACTGATCTCCGGCATTTCATGCGAGCTGCTCTGCAGCGCCCTATATACCGAAACGACAGTCGCGGCAGCTGCTCACTATGTACGCAGGATTCGTCATAATCCACCATTGGCATCAATATTTTTGTTGATTATGACGATTTTGCTGTTATCTCAAAAAAGGGTAGTCAAATCTGAAAAAGTATGATATAATAGAGTTAGTGTAAGTTCTCATATTACTTCGGCAATTAAATATCTATAATAAACATAAAACATTTTCCGATAGATACAGCTTTATGTTATATTTGATTTTATCGATAAATAATTGCCGAAGTAATAAAAGAAATAAAAACCAAAAGAAAGGAATGTCGGCAATGGCAAGAAAAAAATATTTCGGAAATGATATCCAGCCGCAGTGCCAGTATTGTGCATACGGCGTAAGGGCTAAGGACGGCGGCAAAGTACTCTGCGAAAAGCGCGGTCTGGTCAACGGCGACGCTTCCTGCCCCAAATTCTCGTACTCCCCGCTTAAAAGGATCCCTGTAAAACAGCTTAATATCCCGGGGAACTTCGACGACGAATGATACGGAACAGCACGCCCGCTTTCGCTGACGTGCTGTTTTCTTTTAGAGAACAGAGATCAGAAAATATTCCCGATCTCCCTGATGATCAAAATAACGGAGTGTATAATTATGACTGCAAGATTTCATCTGCCCGGGATAACCACCCATTTCGACCTGAATATGTACTTCATAGAGCTGTTCCGGAGCGAACCGCAGCTTTTCCGCGAGAACACCGAGATAGCCTCGGTATATGGCACTCTGCCGCCCGCTGTATGGAACGGCGGACGCACCGTGCGCGGCGTGCTTGACCTTGAACAGTGCGCGTATATAATACAATGCTACAACGCACATAATATCCCGCTGAGGTTCACCTTCACGAACCCCATGCTCGAAGAACGCCACCTCAAGGATGAATTCTGCAATATCATCTGTCAGATGGCGGAGAACGGCATGAACGAGATCATCATATTCTCGCCCATGCTCGAAGAATATCTCCGCAGGACATACCCGAAGTTCACCTATACCTCCTCCACCTGCAAGCAGATAGAGGATATCGGAGAGCTCGAAAAGGAACTGGAAAAGGATTACCGCCTCGTGGTGCTCGATTATAACTGGAACAACCGGTTCGATGTGCTGGAAAAGCTCCCCCACAAGGAAAAATGCGAGCTGCTGCTCAACGCGATATGTGTTTCACACTGCCCGCACCGCGGTGAGCATTACCGCTTCCTCGGCAGACAGCAGATATATGTGAACGAGATGCTCCCTATCGCGGGTCCGAATGCATTTACGATGACGTCCGGAAACGAGAAGGATTTCCGCTGCCCGTTCAATACATCGCTCGAAAAGGGCACCAATCAGAAGACGTATCTCTCCCCCGAGTCGGTATATGAGAAATATCTGCCAATGGGATTTGAGAACTTCAAGATAGAAGGACGCACCTACACCGACGAAGAGATGCTCGGTGAATATATAAAGTATATGGCAAAGCCCGAATGTGCCGATGAGGTGCGCGAAAAGATGCTCGCACACACGGAACCCGCACCGGAAAATGCCTGAACAGGAGGAAATATCATGTCAAAATGCTATGAGAGACTTATGAAATGTCTGGAATGTGTACGCAAAAAGACCGATTTCGTGCCGGATATCGCGCTGGTGCTCGGCTCCGGTCTGGGCGGATATGCCGACAGCGAAGTGGATATCCGCGCTACGGTCGATTATTCCGAGATAGAGGGATTTCCGATATCCACCGCGCCGGGTCATGTCGGAAGATTTGTGTTCGGATATGTGAACGGTGTGCCGGCAGTTGTCATGCAGGGGCGCGTGCATTACTACGAGGGCTACCCTATGGAGGATGTAGTGCTCCCCACCCGCCTTATGAAGATGATGGGCGCCAAAGTGCTGTTCCTCACAAATGCGGCGGGCGGAATAAATTACAACTTTGACTGCGGCGACTTCATGCTGATAAATGACCATATCTGCATGGCACCCTCTCCGCTCATAGGCGAGAACCCCGACGAGCTCGGACCGCGTTTCCCCGACATGAGCGATATATATGACAGAAAGCTGCGCAACATCGTGAAGGCGACCGCGAGAAGGCTCGACATACAGCTCCGCGACGGTGTATATATACAGCTGACGGGTCCCAGCTACGAGACGCCCTCCGAGATAAGAATGGCGCGCATACTCGGTGCGGACGCCGTGGGGATGTCCACCGGCTGCGAGGCTATCGCCGCAAATCACATGGGCATGAGCATAGTGGGTATATCCTGCATATCCAACCTTGCGTCCGGCGTTTCGCCGCGTCCGCTCTCGCATCAGGAGGTGCAGGAGACCGCCGACAGGGTCGCTCCGCTTTTCAGAAAGCTCGTGAGCGAATCAATAAAGGATATAGCGGCAACCCTGTAAATTATTGTTCTGATATTGATCCGGAAGTGATCGTTGTGACAATGCAGAAAGCTGCGGGGCTTATCTCGGAGCTTCGTTCCGCAGACCGGACGGAACAGCAGATAAATGACTTCTGCTGTTCATCAGAGAACGGCGAGGAACAGTACAGACCGGCTGGACAGGTCAGCCGATGAAACGAAGTGAGATCATGAAAAATCACTATCTACAACTTAAGGATTTTGGTGAAGGGGGACGCCCTCTCTTGCAGG
>CAMVPV010000121.1 GCA_947169455.1 uncultured Clostridia bacterium
AGTTTCCGCCTTTCCGACAAAGTATTCCGTTATGTGCTGTTTCAGTCTGTTTATCATTTACCGTTCCTCCTCACAAAAAGAACTGTGTCCCAATAATTATAGCACACATCGGGCTGTTTGTAAATGCTCTTTTTTATTCACTACCCACAACTTAAGCGTAAAATGCGGCGTAAGCCGCGTGTAACTGCTTTGTAACTCATGCGTTTGGTCTGTTATTTCCCATGCGGCTGTATGATATGAGTATATACCTGCCTCTGCTGCAGAAAACAGACCCCCTGTTCCGAAAGAGTGTCCCTTTGGGACATTGACAATCCCCTGATGTCAGTTTATAATGATATCAGTATATTACAGGTGTCTCACTTATCAGGACACGGAAAGGTATGATATCATGAACAGAAAATCTTTCAGAGCAGCAGCAATAATAACAGCATCGATACTCCTCGCGGGCGGCGTATGCACACCGCTCCCCGAAGCCGGCATAGCCATCACCGCAGAAGCCGCATCGGCAAAGCTGGCCGCTCCCACATACGCGGATTACATCGAAAGATCCTCCGACAGCGTCACACTTACATGGGAAAGTGTCAAGGGCGCGGATGCTTACAGGATTTTAAAGTACAATGCCTCATCCGGAAAGTATGTGTCCTATAAGACAGTCAAGGGAACAACATATACCGTGACCGGTCTGAAAAGCAGCACCCAGTACAGCTTCAAGATAGCCGCGCTGAAAAGATCGGGCGGTAAATATACAGCCGGAAGATCATCGGAGAAGATCGATGTTAAGACCCTCAGGAAATTCAAGGCAGGAGATACCGTGAGCTGCCCCATGTTTTCGCTCACTCTTCCCGCCGGCACGGAATATGTCGTTGAAAATGACAAGACCGGCATCTCCATATACGACAAAGAGGCAAAGGAAAGCAACTGGGGCGGCTGGGCTTTCACGGTCGAGGCTTATGAGGATCCCGCCGATTACAACGGCATGATGGAGCGTAAGATCGGCGAACTGAAGGGCTCTGACGGAAAGATATACGATGTAACGGTGATCTTCGCGAGCGATATCCAGTACAATTATGAAAAATACAATGATATCCCGGAAAATTACAGTATGCTCTTTGATGGCTCGAAGGATATCTTCAAGACAATAAAGGGAAAAAACGGCTATAAATATACACCGGGCGGCGGCATGAAAGGAAAGGATCTTTACGGCGATGTACTGAAAAAGTACAAGAAGGCTCTCACAGAAAAATGGGACGGCAATAAGCTCGAAAAAGAAGATATGAGCAGTGTATATGCCGAGCTCGCACAGATCAGTAAGGGCAGCCTGCTCAGCAAGGTTGGCTATGCATATTCCGACCTCAACGGCGACGGCATAGACGAACTCCTTATCGGCGAGATATCAAAGGGCAGTGAACCGAGCATTATATTCGATATCTACACAATGGTCGATCGCAGGCCCGCTCATGTACTGAGCGGCTGGTACCGCGACGCTTACTATATTTTTGAGCACGGAATGATCTGCAATGACTATTCCGACAGTGCATTCGCGAGCGGACGCAAGGTACTCGAAATACAGCATAACGACACCGAGGTCTTCCTCCAGTGCGATTTCAGGTATGATGAAGAAATGGACTCCGAAAATCCGTGGTTCGTTACCTATGTGGATGAGGACAGCTGGGAACCCTTGTCCGAAGAAGATTACGAACAGAGACTGTCGAACTTCGGCGATCCTGTACATATTGACTTCACCCCCTTCTCCAAGGTGAAATGATCTGCCTGACAGATAGCGGCAGATCCGGATAATGAACGGCACGGTCAGCCTGCATGAACAAGCAGGCTGACCGTTTTTTCCGTCCGGCGGCGTATGCAGTTTAAGGATTATTTAATAATTTGTATGATATCTTATCTTCAGAGAGGTGAGAACAGTGTATCTTACAATACTGAAAAAGGACATGAAAAGAAAGAAGACCATGAACTTCATCATACTTCTGTTTGTTATAATGTCCTCTATGTTCCTCGCATCGGGAGTGAACAATATCATTTCCGTTGCGTCCGGCACCGACCGGTATCTCGATATGGCAGGCATGGAAGATATGGCCGCGATCGTCAGTGAACCGTACGGAAAAGGTGTTCTCGATGACAGATTGAATGAATGTGTCCCGTCGGCAGAATGGAAAAAGGAGAGCAGTATCGCAATTGATGCGGACTGCATACTTATCGGCGGAGAAAAGGCAGAGGGATTTTCGGGCTATGCCCTTGCAGTATCGCCCGATAATGACATATACAGCTATTTTGACGCAGACAACAGGCTCATTGAGGAAGTGCCGGACGGCAGCATATATGTCACAAATTCATTCGCGGCGGGATACGGTCTGGAAACGGGAGATATCATCAGCATCGTACTCGGTGCGGACACATACGGGTTTGAGCTTTCCGGGGTATGCAAGGATGCGGTGTTCGGTTCGGAAATGATGGAAAATCCGCGCTTTCTGATAAGCCGCAGCAGCTATGATACAATGCTCGGGTGCGATGAAGCAGGGAAAGATCACTGTTCGGTGTATTACATACGCACAGCGGACACAGGCGCTGTCAACAACGTCATTTCCAAAGCGGCAGGAGTAAGGTTCTCGGCGTCGCGCTCCATGATAAAGACCGCATACATAGTCGATATGCTGACAGCAGGCATAGTAATGGCAGTTAGCATATTTCTCATACTGATCGCTCTCGTAGTGCTGCGGTTCACGATAGGGTTCAGCATAGCGGAGGAATTTCGGGAGATAGGCGTTATGAAGGCTCTGGGTCTGAAAAACACGCACATACGGATGCTGTATCTCGTCAAATACCTCGCGATATCAGCAGCGGGAACTGCGATCGGTTCTGCGGCAGCATTTCCGTTCGGTGATATGCTGCTGAGCTCTGCGAGCAGCAACATGGTGATCACGGGCGGCAGCAGAGTGCCGATAAATATCCTGTGCTGCACAGCGGTCATCATCATAATACTTCTGTTTTCATGGAGCTGCACCGCAAAGATAAAGAAGCTTTCCCCAATAGATGCAGTGCGCAGCGGTCAGACCGGAGAGCGGTTCAGAAAGCACAGCACCGTCATGCTCGGCAGGAGCAGGCTCGGCGCAGACGCTTTCCTTTCCGTAAGTGATGTGCTGAGCTCGCCTAAGCAGACGGCGATACTTACGGCGGTGTTCACATTATGTGCGCTGCTCGTGATGATACTTTCAAACACCGCTGCCACGCTCACGAGTGAAAGTCTGATATATCTCATCGGCGTTGAAAAAAGTGACATCTACCTCGTGAACAACAGTCCGCTGAACGACATCATAAGCGGGAAAAAGACAGCCGCAGAAGCAACGGAGGAAGTCCGCACCGCACTTGCGGAAAACGGGATAAAAGCCGGCGTCCGCCTCGAACTGCAGTATTCCGTCGGGCTGGCATACGGCGGAAATACCTCTTCCGCGAGGTTCCTGCGGTGCAGCGATACAAAATGCAGCGATTACCGGTATGATAAGGGCACCGCTCCGCAGTACGCAGATGAGATCGCAGTCACCTTCCCGGTGGCGGAGGAACTCGGCGCGGATATAGGAGATACGGTAGAAGTCACCGTGAACGGCAGGACGGAGAGATTCATCATCACTGCGATGTTCGATTCGCTGAACGGTCTCGGTAAATGCGGCAGGTTCAGTGAGGAATACGATATCCCCGATACAGCGGTATCCAACATCATGGCTTTCCAGATAGACCTTGACGACCCCGGCAGGATAAGCGGGTGCATCGATACCATAAAGGAAATTTACGGTACAGACACGGTATATGACTGTGCCGGGTATGTGAAGGACTGCACAAAGGCGGCGGATACGGTAACGAAGGTAAAGCATCTCACACTTATCGTCGCGGTATGCATCATGATAATGATGACCGTTCTGATAGAAAGATCGTTCATATCAAAGGAGAGAGCAGAGATAGCGCTTATGAAGGCGATAGGCTTCGGGAACAGGTCGGTCATAAAGATACACGTTCTCAGGTTCGTTATTATATCGGTGTGCTCCCTCGTACTCGCCGCAGTACTGGGCATACCGGCGACAAAGCTCGCAATGGACCCTATCTTCGCTATGATGGGAGCATCAGGCGGCATAGCTTATTCGGTGAATATCGCCGAGACGTTCTTCATTTATCCCGCCGTGATATTTGCTTCGGTCATCGCAGGCTCATTCGTAATATCATTGTTCACGGCGGGGATAAAGGCATCCGATACTGCGGATATTGAATAGAAGGAGGATAAACATGAAAAACACATTAAGGAACAGTCTCATTATTTTCGTGATATGTCTCGCAGTCCACGCGGCGGAGGTGCTGTTCATCAGAACGGATGAGACAGTATTTGCGGAATGCTTCATCAACAAGGTGTTCGGTATAATCGTGCTGTTTGCGGCACTGAAGCTCACCGGCATGAAATGGCGCAGCATAGGGTTTGTAAAGGAAGCTCTCCCTGTCAGCGTACTGAAGGGCTTCGGCATCTGTGCGGCAAGCTATTCCGCCGCGTTCATACTTGAATTCATCGTGCTCGCACTCCGCGGTACGCCCGCACATATAGAATTCTTCGTGACCGGCTTCTCACTGACCGGCAGCACGGTAAAGCTCACAGGAGCAGGATTTGTGGCGATGTGCATATTCTTCAACATCATAAATGTATGGATGGAGGAAGGTCTGTTCAGAGGATTTTACATCACATATCTCTCGAAGGAGCTCAGTGCATCAAAAGCGCTGTACATATCCGCACTGCTGTTCGGGCTGTGGCACATCGTAACGCCGTTCAGAAGCCTTCTCGACGGCACTATGGGCGCCGCAGAGTTTGCCGGTATAACAGCGGGATATGTGATACTCTCCCTCCTCATGGGGATCAAATGGGGACTGCTGTACCGTACATCTGGCAATATCTGGATCGGCATGGCTGACCATTTCTTCAACAACTGCGTCGTAACAAACCTGCTGCACGTCGTAACCGCGGAAGGCGTCGATGAGATGCAGACAGTGCGCGTCCTGACCGGCGAGCTGATATCGTTCGCAGCGGTAGCGGTATATACAAAAATAAAGGAAAGGAAGGCAGTACGCAATGAAGCCTGTGCTTGAAGTCTGTGATCTGTGCAAGACATATATAGTAAACAAGCGTCAGAACCATGTTCTGTGCAATGTCAGCTTCACCGTGAACAAGGGTGAGATGGTCGCGGTCATGGGGCCATCGGGCTCGGGAAAATCCACTCTGCTCTATACCGTATCGGGGATGGACAGGATGACCG
>CAMVPV010000122.1 GCA_947169455.1 uncultured Clostridia bacterium
CTGCTTATACAGTTCATGCTGCGGGTGGTCGGGGAGCGAGGGGTGATTTACCTTTTCAACGAGCGGGTGATTTGCGAGAAACTCAACGACCTTCTTTGCGTTTTCCGCATGGCGTTCAAGTCTCAGCGAGAGCGTTTCGATGCCCTGCAGGAGCAGGAAAGCGTTGAACGGGGATATCGTCGCGCCGGTATCGCGGAGAAGTATAGCGCGGATATAGGTGACGAACGCTGCGGGACCTGCTGCCGCTGTGAAGGAAACTCCGTGATAGCTGGGATTGGGTGCTGCTATCGGGGGATATTTCTCAGGCTGCCAGTTGAATTTGCCCGAATCGACTATAATGCCGCCGAGGGTCGTTCCGTGACCGCCGAGGAACTTCGTTGCGGAATGTACCACGATATCTGCGCCGTACTCTATCGGTCTGATGAGGTAGGGCGTACCGAATGTGTTGTCGATAACGAGCGGTATATCGTGCGAGTGAGCTATCTCGGCAAGAGCGTTGATATCGGGGATATCGCTGTTCGGGTTTCCGAGCGTTTCGATGAAGATCGCCTTTGTATCAGGGCGTACAGCCGTCTTCACCGCATCGAGGTCGTGTATATCAACGAAATCGGTATCTATGCCGTACTGCGGGAGCGTGTGCGCCAGCAGATTGTAGCTGCCGCCGTAGATGGTCTTCTGTGCGAGGATATGTTCGCCCTTGTAGGCGAGTGCCTGTATCGTGTAGGAGATAGCTGCCGCGCCGGAAGCTACCGCCAGGGCAGCGACGCCGCCTTCCAGAGCAGCAACGCGCTTTTCAAGAACGTCCTGTGTGGAATTGGTAAGTCTGCCGTAGATGTTTCCTGCGTCCGCAAGACCGAAGCGTGCTGCTGCGTGCTCGGAATTGTGGAAAACATAAGATGTGGTCTGATATATGGGCACTGCCCTCGAATCGGTCGCGGGGTCTGCCTGTTCCTGTCCTACGTGAAGCTGTAAGGTCTCAAATCTATAGTTACTCATATTTATTACTCCTTTTCAGATAGATCATTTTATTATCGCGTTCGTCAGATGCAACATCGTGACATTCGTCCGAACCTGTAATTTATCCTCAGGAGCGAGGTGAAGAGCATTGCCATTAATGAACACGTCCTTTGTATGAGTGTATGGGGTAATTCCTATTTGAACTATATGTATTGTATCATATAATTCAGAGTATGTCAATAGGATTACTGGAAAATAATTTCCAAATCTTTGAGCTCATTTCAGGACATTTTTGTGCAGCCTGACACATCATGCCGATTTCTCCGTATTTTCGGTGCCGACCATATTGACTATCCATATATCCGACCTCACCATGAAGTAACCGGCTATGACCTTCAATGCTTCGGTGTAGGTCACAGCAGCGAATATGACGTGTATATCGAGATCTGTGAGATAGGTCAGCACGAAGGCGAGCGGTATCATCAGCAGCCATGTTGAGCAGAAGTCAAACAGGAAGGTTATTCCTGTCTTTCCGCCGCTTCGCAGTGTGAAGTAGCAGGCGTTCGTGTAAGACCAAAGCGGCAGCGCGAGCGCCTGTATGATTATCATATATGATGCAAGTGCGCGTATCTGCGGTTCTGTGTTGTACAGCTGCGGGAAAAGCGGTGAGAGCGGGATTATCATCAGCATCAGCACAGAGGACACCGCCACGCTGAATATGCGCATACGGTCGCCGAGCTCCCGTGCTTCTTTCAGCTTGTTCGCACCGAGCTTGGGACCTACGAGGATCGCGGTGCATACGCCGAGCTGAAGATATATCGCGCCGAAGAGGTTCGTGATGGTGCCGGAGATGTTCCGCGCCGCCACGACATCGAGCCCCTTTGCAGAGTAGCACTGTGCGATAACCGACACGCCCGCCGCCCACAGAAATTCATTTACGAGCAGCGGAAAGCCCTTGATAACCATCTTTTTTACCAGATCGAGCGGCACAGCGATGCTTTTATACACGCCGACGATGTACTTGTTGCGGTCGGGGTGGGTGTGCGTCCACACGATGACCACAGCCGCCTCGATGAATTTAGCGGCAACGGTCGCGGCAGCGGCGCCCCTGACGCCCATCTCCGGCATACCGAGCCTGCCGAAGATGAGCCCGTAATCGAGCAGCAGGTTTATCCCCACGGCAGAGATCGCGCCTATCATCGGTATCCTTGTCTCGCCGCACTCGCGGACAGCGCTCGTGTAAGCCTGTCCGATACCGAAGGGTATGAGCGCGATGAGCATTATCCGCATATAATCCCTGCCGTACATCAGTGTATCGGCGATCTTTGCGGGGGAGTCGTCCTTGCTGAGGAACAGCGATATCAGCGATGTGTCCGCTGCCCCGAAGAACAGTATTCCTATGACCGATATCAATACACATATCAGTACGCGGAACCGGAATGTATAGCAATGCCCGGTGTGATCCTTCTTTCCGAAGAACTGTGCGCCGAATATGCTCGGTCCGGATACCGCGCCGAATACTGTCACATTGAACACGAAAATGAACTGGTTGACTATCGAAACGCCGCTCATCTGCTCGGTGCCTATCTGTCCGACCATGATATTGTCTATCATGCTGACGAAATTGGTGACAAGGTTCTGGAGCATCATCGGAACGGCGATATGCAGTACGCTTATGTAGAATTCCCTTGTGCCTATGTATTTATCTTTAATCCTGTTCAGCATATATATCATTCCAGCCGAAGGCTGTCTCGTCCGCCGAAACGATAAACACACATTCCCTGTGATGCGGCTCGGTTTTTTGCATGAGCCAGCACTCAAATGCGTATGAGCGGTAGCCCTTGTGAATTCAAGCTCCGCGCCGCCGTTTATCATATCTGTCAGCGAACTGAGCGTGATCTCCTCTCTTATCTGTTTTTTATCGTCTTCTGTTTCCGTAAATATATATATCGTGATATTCCATTCTGCATCCTTCCATGTGAAGCCGGTGAAGCGCATTTCCGCTTCACCGGTATAGGAAAGCTTTTTATTGTGATTGTGCACGCAGTTTTCCATGACATAAATGCCTTCACTGAAGGTGAAAGCGATGTATCCGGTGCCGTATGACAGCCCCGAAGCACGGCAGTCATGCAGAGATACTGCGTTTTCGTCGGTTTCGGTGTATTTGTACATTGTATCCTCCTGTTACAGCAGATGATGTATGCCGAGTATAATAAGATAGTGCAGCGGGTAGAAAGCATAGAAGAACCACTTTGAGAATACAGGGTGCTTTCCCTTTTTGCCGTTATAGAACACCGTCATAAGCAGGTATCCTGTCATAACAGCCGCGAAGTCCGCAGCTGCATTCGCAGCGGCTGCAGCCGTGAGCTTTTTTTCGCAGAGCTCGAAAATTATCTCCGTGCCCTTCCATGCGGCGCTGACTGCAATGAATGATATGAGCCGTGCCTTCGGGCGGTCGCGGTAAATGTGCAGGAACAGTATGAAGATCACCCCGAATATCATCCAGTCGGAATATATCATGAGCGTCGCCGCAGTGCAGAGTATCACCAGCAGTATCCGCATACTTTTCTTTTTATCGCTTTCCCACGCCGTTATTGCAAGCAGCCCGAAGAACAGCGTAAATATCACGTTTGACGTCCACCAGCCGTATATAGGCTGAAATACCAGCCAGTCGGGTATCTGCGTAATGCAGGCGAATATCAGCAGCCGGAGCGCATATTTTCGGCGGTCGCGGGTGTATTTCCAGCCGTCCGCGATGAAGAAGAACATCACGGGCGGGCACATAAGTGAAAGGTGAGAGAGTATGTTCTGCCAGAGCGGCATGACCTCGTATGGGGTCGATATGCCGGGACAGCTCATCAGTGTGTGCCATGCAGCGAGGTGTCCCCAGAACATGAAGAACACGATGATGTACTTTATCGTGTCGCGGTCGATGATCTTCAGTCTGCTGTCGTTTTCGCTCATGGTGATATTATTCCCCGCTGCGGAATATCATCCGCATGAAATTGTAGAGGTGCGGCGTCACGCTGCTTGCATCGTGACCGGTCGCCGACATCTTGTGCCAGAGATGCTCGGTGTTGGTCATCGGTGAAGTTCCGACGACGCCGTCCTTTTCGGAGGCGCTCAGCAGCAGTACATGAGGTTCACTGCCTGCCGGGAAGACAAGGTCGGATTTTTCGAGGTTGTGCGGCTCTCCCGTGCCCTTGATGAGCCCGGGAGCGGTGCAGGCAGAACCGATATATCCGAACAGGTCGGGGCGGCTGAAAGCGATGAACAGTGATTCGCGCGCGCCCATGGAAAAGCCAGTTATCGCAGTGTGGTCGCGGTCTTTCTTCACCGAGAACTTCGATTCGATGAACGGCATCACGTCGGTGAACATATCATTTATGAAATTATCATAGCAGAGTGTATTTTCGGTGTTCATGCCGGTGCAGTACTGAAGCTCCTTGCTGCAGAATATGTACGGGCACACGACGATCATTTCCTCCGCCTGTCCGTCTGCGATGAGGTTGTTCAGCATCACGCTTATGTGAACGACATCGCGGGTCATCCAGTCCTCGTTGTCCCAGTAGCCGTGCAGTATATACAGCACGGGGTACTCCCTGTTCTCGGAATAATCCGCAGGGAGCAGGACATTTACCGGGGTCTCGCGCCCGGCGGTCTGCGAGAAGTAGGTGTATTTCTGAAAATCCGGGTAGTCAACGCCGTCACGTTTTTCGAGTATCTCTGCGGGCGGCAGTTCTTCTATGAGCGCCTTGCATTTTTCCATGTAGGATACCTCCTGTATCTCCGGAGCTGCTGTTGTTGTTTCGGAAACTTCCGCTGCGGTGATGTCCGTTTCCTCTGCCGGGGGAGCGGTCTGTGCGGTGGGCTGCGCATCACTGCAGGCGGTAAGGGTGAGCGCCGCTATGATCGCTGCACGGAGCATTTTACTTTTCATCAGTACCCTCCGTATCAGTGGAACGATATCACGCGCTCGTAATCGTAGCCCCTGTCTGGCGTGAAGATGCGTTCTTTCAGTTCAAAATAAACGACGCCGTTCCGCTTGACTTCGACAGCGATATCGGCATTGCCGTTATCGGCGGTGATGATACTGCTCGTTATCAGCGGCTTTGCGGCAGATCTTATCAGCGCGGTCACATCGGCGGAGGGGTAAGCAGGTTCGCCGAGGTCGTGCCAGAGTTTGAGCGGATTGCAGGTCTCCTCATCGACCGTTCTTGTCACGAGGGAATATTCCCTTCCGCTGACCGGAAAAGC
>CAMVPV010000123.1 GCA_947169455.1 uncultured Clostridia bacterium
TTCCGCTTCATTTCGTGAAGTGTATATTCGCGTCTTTCCTTCGCCGACATTTTTCGCTCGTGCGGCAGAAGGATCTCGCTTGCGGTTTTTACAGCCAATTTAATTCCCTCCGGTCTTATTCGGTATCGAGTCCGAGATTCTTTCTCTTTCTCGTGATCTCTTTATTGATATCTTTATTGTACCACCTGAGAGTCTCTCTTGCGTTGTCGTGATCGTTGACCACGGCGCGGAATGCGTTCATGACGCCTCTCGTTACAACATAGGACGACGGGATTATCGGTATCTCATCGAGCTGCTCCATCTGAGCGGTTATCTTTTCGAGGTCGGACTTCGACCAGTTGAGCTTTTTGAGCACTTCGGGGTCAGCGGGAGCGACACGTCCCATAGCGCCCATTACGCCCTCTACGTTGTTGGCGTATTCGACCATCTGATCGGTATCGGAGAACCACTTGATGAAAGTCCATGCTGCGTTGGGATCCTTGCAGCTGGAGAGTATCATCGCGCCGGAGCCTGCGGAGTTGGCAGCGTGGTTAACGCCGTTCTCACCGGGAGTTCCGGGAACGGGAGCGAAGTCCCACAGACCCTTTATCTCGGGTGCGGCGGTATTCAGCTGATTGTAGAACCCGCAGTAGTCCTGTATAACGATAGGCGATTCACCTGTTCTGAAACGTGTGAACGCATCGTAAGCCTGGTCGAAGCCGTAGGTCGTATAGAACTTCGTCCACATATCGAAAGCCTCAACGGCTTCCTGGCTGTCAAAGGTCGTCCTTGTCTGGTCTTCATTATAATAATTCAGACCGGACTGGAGCATCAGCAGCGCAAAGGTGTGACCGGATTCGGTAGCGGGGGAGATAGCGGTGCCGTTCACGTTTCCGGGGAGGATAAGACCCGGCTGCATATAGTTCCTCTGGAACGCGGGGAGCATATCTATGAGATCCTGCCATGTCTCGGGCGAGTTGTAGATCTCTATCTCCGAGAGCATATCCTTGCGGTAGAACATCATCGGGAAGTTTCTCGTGAGCGGGATGACATACGTCTGGTTGTTATAGGTATAGGGAACTATCGTGCTGGGAGCGTATCTTGAAACTACCTCATCGTAGCCGTCCATACCGTTGAGCGGAACGAGCAGCTCTCTTATCGCGAGGTTTACGGGGTACTCACCGCCGATGAATATCGCAACGTCGGGACCCTTGCCGGCGAGAACGGCTTCCATGATACCGCCCTGTACGAGGTTGATAGCGACATCAACGCCGTAGTTGCCGTTGAATTCGGAATCGACCATCTGCTTGACCACGTTGGTCTGGTCGCGTCCGAGGCTGCTCCATACGTTTACGGAGCCCTTCTTGGTATCCGAGAGGACGGTGTAATCCTCAAAGAAGGAGCCGAAGAAGGATCTTGCGCCGAAGGAGAGGGACTTTCCGAAGCTGCTCTTTATCGACTTGAACTGCTGGCTCGCGGGTGCTACCTCTATGTAGTCGATCTCGAGCGGCTGTGTGCGGTAGTTCTTCATCCACGAGGAAACAGAGGAAACGTTGTCCTTTATGGCGCCGTTGCCGATCTGGTTGGGTATCTTGTTGGGCTTCTTCACGCAGTAGTCAAGTACCATCGCAAGGCGTTCGAGAGCAGCCGCTTCAGAACCCTTCTGGTCGCTCAGCGTCTCAATGTAATCCTTTACGCCGCGAAGCTCGGAAGAAAGCCTCTGGAAGTCCGGAATGAGCTCCGGCATCTCCCTGTGTACATAGTAATCGGTATATTTGTCGGGGTTGGGACCGGTTATCATCCTTATTTTGAGATAGTAGCTGTTTACTTCCTCAACGATGCCGTCAAGGGTGCGCATACATTCGCCTATCTCACCGGGAACACATTCCAGAGAGAGTTCATGCTGACCTGCCGTGAGGTACATATAAGCGGGGTCGCCGCTCTCATCGGTGGGGGTCACATATATCCAGTCCGTATCGTACTCGAACTTTATCTGTTCAAAAGCTGTGGAGGGCACCTTTCCGTCGATAAGCAGGCGGCGGTTGGAGTAAAGACCTCTCATGGAGGACTGTCTTGCCTTTATGCCGACCTTATACCAGCCGTCCTGGGATACATCCATAGTCCATGTAACAGCCTGACCCGATCTTTTCCATGTGCTTTCGCCGACGGTATTGTACCGCTGCTTGACGGGGTCGCTGTAATTCCCCTCGTGATCCTCGGTGCGGTAGTCGCCGCGGTCGTATGTGGGGAAAATTTCGGAGGAGTTGGTGTAGGTGTAGTTCTCGCCCTGAAGCTTTATCAGCGGAGCGCCGCTGTTGGCGGAGAGATCGCCTTCGGAGGGCTTCTGATACTGCGGCACCTCCTCCTGCTTTGTCATGGTAACGGAGGATATCGCAACGGATGCCTTTTCGGAGGAAAGGCTGACGGTATGCTTTCCTGCGGTAAGGTTGAAGAACAGGGGTTCATTGAAAAGACCGTCGGGGTCTTCACAACAGACGCTCATCCAGCGGGGTTTTTCGATCTGAACGGGTCGTACCTCATTGTTCTTGGAATCCCTTGTTATATCGGTGCGTCCGCCCCATGCGTGCGGAAATTCCACTCTCGCTGCGGCGTCATAGGGAAGCTCGCCGTCGATAAGCACCGTGAACTCCGAGGTCGTCATATTACCGGGGATAGGGAAATATTCCACGGTGAGACGGTAATTTCCGTCCTTGGGGACATCTACGGAGAAATCGAGCTGACCGTCCTGGTTCGACCAGATAATGACGTCGTTCCTGCCCTCATATTCTCCCACCTCGTATTCGGTCTCGGGCGAGGCGCCCTCCAGACTGAGCGGAACATCTCCGTCGGGGAACTCCTCACCGGAATGTTCATCATAATATTCGCTGTAGGATCTCTGTTCGGTATAGAATGCCGCCTTGATCTCGTCCGGGACATCATCGGCGGGCGTCTCATCGGCGTACACACCGAAGGGCACAGCCGTCATGCAGAGCAGGACTGCAGTTACCGCGGACAGGATCTTTTTAAGACTGTTTTTCCTTGACAACCGGATATACCACCTTTCATTAAAATTCGCCTATTACGCAATAAGGACCGGGCTTGTCCGTCACACAGCGCCGGCACAGAATTTCAGACAAAATACAATATATAATAGTATATTCAGGTGAAAATCTTGTGATAGGCTCGTTAAGATACAATGAGCCGTATATTTATTATAACAAGCACACAGCCCGATGTCAACCCGTAAGCGGGCATCCGACCCACGTTTTACTATTAATTTTTTGTAAATATTCAACAAAAAAAGATGTTTGAGTTATTACTTAGGCAATTAAAATGTTTGAATTTCCGATAATACAGTTTGCAGAGATACGATTGTCGGTTATAGCTATACTCAAATTATATAATTGCCGAAGTAATAAGAACATAATTATACTTACGCGCTGTTTCCCGCCATTGATGCTAATGCTTCTGATCTTCACCTTACGATATCAAAAAAACCCTCCCCATGAGACGTTCACGGGGAGGGCACATCCGCCTGTTCATTTCCAGCTGAAAGGCAGAAGATTCCTGCTTACGGCGGTTCCGGCGCCGGTCAGGGATTATATATAAACATATACTCCACATCACCGGGCATCCGACGCATCAGGATCTGCACCGGAAAGCCGCGGCTCCGTTGAAATATACGATTTACACCAGTTTCACAGCGATTACATTATAACATAGCTGTGCAAATATTTCATTATACATTTTTACGAATAAAAGCACCGAAACAAATCGCTTTTGTTAGTTGTGCACAGTTTTCCGTATATGGTTCGTACATAAATTACAAACGTTGTAACTATTCCTCGTAAATTTCTTCAAAATCGAACTCATATTCCCGGAAAACGCGGTTTATCTCGCTGTAGCCGTAGCCCAGCCGCGCAAGGGCATCCTTTGCTTTTTTCAGTGCTTTCGGTGAATCTATCCTGCGGACATATTTTTCCCCGACAAGCTCTGCAAGGCGTTCTTCCTCAGTCTCGTCGTACTCACCGAGACACTCCTCGGCGATAGCTGCGGAAATGCCCTTCTTCATCATTTCCTGCCTGGCGCGGTAATGACCGTAATACTTCGTACAGCAGTAATATTCCGCAAGGCTGCCCGCATAGCGCCTGTCGTTGATAAGTCCGCTCCCCGCGAGATCCCTGCACACATCCATGCAGATATCCTCGCTGTAATCGCGGGACAGCTTCTGATACATCCCGACAAAGCTGTATTCGCGGCTGTCAAGGAAGTAAAGTGCGCGTTCCCGCGCCTTGCGGAACATCTGCGCATCCTTTATCTCCACAACATCGTCATCGGTCAGCGCGAGCCCTTTTTTCAGATGCTTGTCATACACTATGTTCTCATGGACATAGATCTTCTCATCGCTGTCCGAAAGCTCTATGCAGTATGTATCGCCCTTATAGCGGTAAATATCGGTAATCGTCATCATACGGGAGTGAATTCTTCAAAATCGTCGTCCGTATCGATATCCACTCCGGCAAGAACATCAACGCTTTCAGCAGCAGCCTTGCCCTCTGATGCTCCGCTGCGGTTCTCTTCCTCAGCGGCGGCAGCAGCAGCGGCAGCCTGTATAGCCGCTTCCTTCTTGTTCTTCTTGGAGACCTGTGCCAGAGCGTCGGCGTTGCTTTTTACAAGCTCCTCGATCTCCTTCATCGTCTCGGGCTGGTTCTTCAGGAACTCCTTGGCTGCCTCGCGTCCCTGTCCTATCTTCGACTCCTTATATGAATACCACGCGCCGCTCTTCTTGACTATGCCGAGCTCCACGGCGATATCGAGCACCTCGCCCGTGCGGGATATGCCCTGTCCGAACAGCAGATCGAACTCGCACTCCTTGAACGGCGGCGACACCTTGTTCTTTACTATCTTGCAGCGTGTGCGGTTGCCGAGGATGCCGTCAGTGCCCTTGATAGCCTCGCCCTTGCGCACGTCTATCCTCACCGATGCATAGAATTTCAGAGCGCGGCCGCCGGGCGTTGTCTCGGGGTTGCCGTACATAACGCCGATCTTTTCGCGTATCTGGTTGATGAATATCGCAACGCAGTTCGTTTTGGATATTACCGAGGTGAGCTTTCTCATCGCCTGCGACATGAGCCGCGCGAGCTGACCAGGAGAAAGCTGGTTACAAGGACAACCAGCCGTTTGACCCGAATCGCTGGGAGGT
>CAMVPV010000124.1 GCA_947169455.1 uncultured Clostridia bacterium
CGCAGCAGGATCGAGGGAAAGAGCACCGATGAGCTTATAGATATGCTTTATGAGCTGCCCGAAGAAACTGCGGATATATGGGAATAGAATAATATCATAATGAACGATAACTGTCCTCGCGGGCAGTTATCGCTGTATAAAGGCGGTAATATTTATGGAAAACAAACTCGGTGTCATGCGCACCGTATCGGATAATGCCGTTCTCCAGCGGGACTGCGAAAATGTGATCTGCGGAACAGCCCCTGCCGGAAAGGACGTCCTGCTGACAATAAAACGCGGCGGGGAAAATAAATCTCTTTCGGCGGCTGCCGATAAAAACGGAAAATGGCAGCTGACGCTCCCGCCGTTTGAGGCGTCTATATCCGGCTGCGTGTTTGAATTCTCCTGCGGCGGCGAGAAGCTCTGCTTTGAGAACATAGTATTCGGCGAGGTGTTCCATATCAGCGGACAGTCGAACATGGAGCTGCCGGTAAGCAGGACATACAGCCCGTTCGCGGAGCAGGAATTTGAATATACCGGTCTTGTGCGGGAATTCCGCGTGCCGATACAGTGCTGCTTCGGCAAGGATGAAGTGTATGAGGATTTTCCGGGCGGAGAATGGAAGACAGCATCCGTGGAACATCTCCCGGATATGAGCGCAGCGGGGTACTGGTTCGCGCTGGAGATCGCACAGAGATACAAGGTGCCCGTAGGTCTGCTGAATACCTCGGCGGGCGGCGCTCCCGTTGAGTCGAGGATGCCGTATCACCTGCTGAAGGAGCTCGGCGGATTTGATGATATCCTCGCGGAATACACTGCTGACGGCTACATGGAAAAAACTATCGAAAGCGACCGCATAAAGAACGAAAAGCGGTATAAATCGCTGGACGCACAGGACAGCATCTCCGCAAAGCTGATGAGCGGTGATGTTTCCGGCATTGAATTCACGGAATGTGATGTCCCGTTCTATTTCCGCGATGTTCCCGCGCTGGACGGCTTCTGCGGACGGATCTGGTTCAGAAAGGAATTCGACATCCCCGAAAGCGTCGATCTTTCGGACGGTGAGCTTATACTCGGAGCGATGATAGATGCGGACGATGTATGGCTCAACGGAAAATACGTCGGCTCGACCGGCTATATGTACCCGCCGAGGAATTACAGGATACCCGGAGGAGCAGCCGTTCACGGCAGGAACACCGTGCTCGTCAGGCTCGATGTGCGCACCGGCAAGGGAGGCTTTGTTGTGGGCAAGCGCTATTGCGTGAAGTTCGGCGGAACTATCATCGACATTTCAGGCAAGTGGGGATATGCTGTCGCCGCAAAGGACAGCCCGATGATACCCGACGTGTTCTTCCAGGGACTTGCGCTCTCGATGTACGGTGCGGTCACTGCGCCCGCATTCCGCACGAAAGCCCGTGCTATGCTCTGGTATCAGGGGGAATCCAACGACCGCGCTCCGGAACGGTATTCCTATCTGTTCGGCAGATTCGTGGAATTCTGCCGCAGCAGCTACGGTTATGATATCCCGGTGATCTTCACGCAGCTCTGCAATTTTGATGACCCTACGCAGGATGTCCCCTTCGATTCGTGGGCGGTGATAAGGAACGAACAGCTGAAATGCCTCGATATCCCGCATACCGCAATGGCGGTAACGATAGATGTGGGTGAATCCAACGACCTGCACCCGCTGAACAAGAGAGCGGTAGGTCACAGGCTCGCTCTCTGCGCGAGGAAAATGCTTTTCAATGATGATACCGTTCCCGATGATATATTCTGCACCGGCGCAGAATATTCCGGCGGGAAGATACTGCTGAAGTTTTCGGGCGGCGTGCCCGTTCTTAAGGATAACGGTGCAGCGGCGTTTGAAGTCTGCCTTGAAAACGGAGAGGAGCTCCCCGCTGCAGCAAGGAACACCGACGGCGGTATATCGCTTGAGTTCGATGCGACGGAAAAGCCCGTGCTCGTAAAATACGCATGGGACAACGACCCCGCCGCTGTTCTGTGGCGCAGCGATGATATCCCTGTGTCGCCGTTCGTTGTGAATGTAAAGTGAGGTGTCATAATGAGCAAGATGTATGAATGCTGGCTCCCGTCAGAAAGTGAGGGACTTGCAGGATATGAAAGATTTTTTAGAAAAATCTGCACGAAACTCAAGGGGGAGATCATTGATTCCGCTGTAGGGGAGATCGCGCGCGTTTCGGAAAAGCTGAACGGGAGAGCTCCCGAGGTAATGAACGAAAGACCGGATGATCTCTGCGGGATCGTGCTCGATACCGACAGCTCGCTCGGCGAAGGTGCATACAGATTATCTGTGGATGATAATACTGCTGCAATAACCGGCGGCGATGAATGCGGTGTGCTGTACGGCGTTTTCCGTTTTCTGATACTCGCTTCGGGCGGATATTCCCCCGATGCGATAACGGCGGAGGAAAAACCAGCGTACTCCCTGCGCATGACAGATCAGTGGGACAATGCTGACGGCTCGATAGAGCGCGGCTACGCAGGAAAGTCGATATTCTACAAGGACGGTAAATTCCTGCACGACAAAAAGCGCCTCACCGATTACGCGCGGCTGCTATCCTCGGTCGGGATAAACGCGCTCTGTATCAACAACGTTAACGCCCACAAAAACGAAACGCGGTTCATCACGGACGACTATCTTGATGATGTTGCCGCGACAGCAGAGATATTCGCCGCTTACGGGATAAAGCTGTACCTCAGCATAAACTTTGCCGCTCCGATCGAGGTGGGCGGACTTGCGACCGCCGATCCGCTCGATGAGGGCGTGAAGAAGTGGTGGGCAGACACCGCAGGGAATATCTATGCGCATATACCCGGCTTCGGCGGATTTCTCGTGAAAGCCGATTCCGAGAACCGCCCCGGACCGTTCACCTACGGGCGCGACCATGCGGACGGAGCGAATATGCTCGGTGAGGCGCTGGAGCCGTTCGGAGGCAAGGTGATCTGGCGCTGCTTCGTTTATAACTGCCACGTTGACTGGCGCGACCGCTCCACCGACCGCGCGCGTGCGGCGTATGACAATTTCATGCCGCTTGACGGCAAGTTCCGCAGCAATGTATATTTACAGATAAAGAACGGGCCTATGGACTTCCAGATAAGAGAAGCCGTATCTCCGCTGTTCGGCGGGCTTGAACACACAAATATGCTCGCGGAATTCCAGATAACGCAGGAATATACCGGTCAGCAGAAAGATCTCTGCTACCTCGTTCCGATGTGGAAGGAATGTCTTGATCACGATACGTACAGGAACGGAAAAGGCTCTCTTATCAGCGGGAGAGTGGTCGGCGCGGCGGGAGTATCCAACATCGGAGACGACCTATGCTGGACAGGTGACCCGCTTGCCGGCGCTAACCTGTACGGCTTCGGCAGGCTGATATTTGACCCGTCGCTTTCCGCAGAAGCTATCGCGCTCGAATGGGTGCGCGCGGCGGTGACTTCCGACGAGGCTATATCAGCGATGATCGTTGATATGCTGATGCGCTCGCGTGATATCTACGAGAAATACACATCACCGCTCGGGATAGGGTGGATGGTTACGCCGCATTATCATTACGGTGTCGATGTCGATGGCTATGAGTATTCGCAGTGGGGAACATATCACTACTCCGACCGCGAGGGTCTTGGCGTTGACCGCACTATCGCGACCGGAACGGGATACACCTCGCAGTACGCTCCCGAGAACCGCGATATGTACGAGAACACAGACACCTGCCCCGATGATCTGCTGCTGTTCTTCCACCATGTTCCCTATACTCATCTTCTGCACAGCGGAAAGACCGTTATACAGCACATCTACGACACGCATTTTGAGGGTGCGGAAGAAGCTGCAAAGCTGCTTGAAAGCTGGAAAACTCTCGAAGGCAGGATCGATGAGGGATATTACCGCACTGTGCTCGGAAGATTTGAGATGCAGCTCGCGAATGCGGAGCGCTGGCGCGATGTGGTGAATACCTACTATTACAGGAAGTCCGGCATTGCCGATGAACACGGCAGAACGATATATCCGTAACATTACCCGTGTTTGTTCTGTGCTGAACGAACGCGGGTATTTCATTTTATTATCCAACTCCTGCACCCGGGACCGGATATGTAACATCCCGTGTTGCATAACAATACAAAAATGCACATCATACGTGGTTGTAATGTCCGATGATATGTGCTATACTTATCTCAGATCAAAGCGCTGAGGTCAGATAAATGACTGGAGATGAAAATATGAATCTGGGAAACAATATAAGCTTTCTCCGCAGGCAGAAAAAACTCACGCAGGAACAGTTTGCGGAGATCATGAACGTGACAAGGCAGACTGTTTCGCGCTGGGAGTCCGAAGAGGTCACTCCCGACCTGAACAAGCTGACGGAGATATGTCAGGTATTTTCCTGCAAGCTCGACGAGCTTGTGAGAGAAGATATGTCTGCAAAGGGCGAGATATATTCCGAGGTGGCAATAAGAAAGGTACCCGCATTCAGAATGGCGAAATATGTCATGATATCGCCCGAGCCCGAAGCGGACGTACAGGAGCACATGAAAAACTGGGGGAAGAGAAGCGGCTTGCTCGAAGCTCACCCTGATGCAAAGCTTATCGGCTGGGATTTTCCGTTTGTTTCACAGGAACAGCAGATGAGATTCGGGCTGCACGGATATGCCGCCGCGTATATACTCCCCGATGGATTTCAGACCGACTGTGACGGTGCGGAATATTGCAGCAACAGCGAAGCGGAGTACGCCGTCATAACAGTGACTGAGCCTTTCATACAGCCGTTCGAGAGGATACCCGTCGGATACAAGCATATCATGGAATTTCTGAAAACGTATGATACAGACGAAAAGCCTGCCGACAATATCATCGGCTGCTTTGAATATGAATATGAAAAAGACGGCACTGTGTATATGGACATATACGTTCATGCCGGCTATGAATGCTGAAACGGTATCAGCAAAGAAAGGGGCTGTAAAAAAAGCACCGCAAAGAAAAAGACTGCAAATCACCGCAAAAGAGGTGACAGCAGTCTTTTTTTGTGGTATAATTAATTTGAAATGAAAAACCAACCACAAAAATATTATACACCATATCAATTGAAATTCACTACCCACAACTTAAGAGTAAAGCGCGGCGTAAGCCGCAAACGAAGTTTTCG
>CAMVPV010000125.1 GCA_947169455.1 uncultured Clostridia bacterium
AGCGGATCTTGTAACAAAAAGCAGCGCAGCCGCTTCGGTCAGCGTGATACCTTCATGCGTGCCTATCGCCTCGATAAGATGCGACTGCGCCGGATAAAGCGTCACACCGCACTCATAGCTATGAGCGCTGCGGCTCTTGCTGTTGTAAATGTTTATCAGCCGGTAAGCGGAAACGAGAAATTCTTCCAGACAGATCACCTCCTCTATAATTGTTAAGTATCTTAACAATTATAGTATAACATACCGTTTCCGGTATGTCAAGTGTTTTTTTATTTTTTCAGCATGAATGCACGCATGGCGGCTATCTGTATCTTCGTGAACAGCGGACGCAGCTCCTTGTCTGCTCTTTTCAGTTCCTCACGTATCTTTATGCTCTGCGGACAGTGCTTTTCACATTTTCCGCACTCTATGCACTGTGTGGCAAATGACTTTTCTTTACGCAGCGCGACCGTCTGGATATACTCAAACCTGCCGTCACTCTTCTTCTCCGAATACATACGGTTATAGCAGCGGAATATCGCCGGTATATCCACGCCCTTCGGGCAGGGCATACAATACGCACAGCCTGTGCATCCGACCTTCGTTGACCGCCTTATCATACCGGTGATCCTGTCGATCAGTGCAAAATGTTCATCGGTGAAAGCCCCCGTTTCTGCATCGTCCGCCGTTTTACAATTTTCATTGACCATATCGAGCGAATTCATCCCCGAAAGCACACAGGTCACTTCCGGCTGATCCCAGAGCCAACGGAACGCAAGCTCCGCGGGGGTATATCCGAAGCCGCTGTTCCTTATCAGTTCCTTTGCGTCATTCGGCAGCAGATCTACGAGCTTTCCTCCGCGCAGCGGCTCCATGATGATCACGGGTATCCCCTTTGCGGCGGCGGCTTTCAGTCCGCGGACGCCAGCCTGTGTATCAACATCGAGATAATTATACTGTATCTGACAGAAATCCCAGTCGTAGTCATTCAGCACCTTCAGGAAATCATCGGTGTTCCCGTGGTAGGAAAAGCCGATATTGCGTATCTGTCCGCTTTCCTTCTTCGATCTTATCCACTCGATGATACCGATCTTCTTCAGCTTCTCCCACTGTACTATGTCCGTTACATGATGCATCAGATAGTAATCGATATAGTCGGTGCGCAGACGGGAAAGCTCCTCATCGAAATACTTATCGACAGCCTGTATGCTGCTTACCATATACTGCGGCAGCTTTGTCGCGATATTGACCTTCTTGCGCAGAGCGTTCCTTTCAAGTATCTCACCGTGCGCAGCCTCGCTGCCGGGGTAAAGATAGGCAGTGTCATAGTAATTGACGCCCTGTTCATACGCCGCAAGTATCTCAGTCTCTGCCTTGCTGATGTCTATCTTCCCGTTTTTCCTGGTAAATCTCATGCATCCGAATCCGAGCACGGATATCATGTTACCGTATCTGTCGGTCCTGTACTTCATAGGCTCCTCCCGTCTGATGAATTAAAAATAATATACCTCACCGCACTTATTCAATCCCTATCACCGGTATCAGGCTGTACGGCATCCGCAGGGACTTCCGTCGCTGCTTCTGCGGAGCACGGCTGTGAAACCGCCGCTTTCAGCTTTCTGATCGCTGCGATGATGTAAAATCTGATATATACTATCACGATGACGAGCAATACCAGCAGGTAAAGGAACGAATCCATGTCGGTCTGGAGCAGCGAACAGGAAAAATCATACGCACCGTGCATAAGTAACGGTATGAGCAGTGAACGGCGAAGATATTTCTTCTTCAGTGCGGGATCATCAGTTTCATTCGCTGATGCAATAAGATCACCCATGAATATCGCATAAGTGAAATGTCCGCTGATGCCGAATACCAGTCTCAGTATCAGCCCTGCATCAGCAAAGAGATACAGTATGTTCTCCGCCGCCGTAAATCCCGCCGCGACAGCTGCCGCCGCCGTGATCATATGGTGCCTGCACTTCACAAGATCACGCTTTCCGGTATATGTCCTCAGCGCGATATATTTCAGACCCTCCTCGACCAGCGCAGTGAGCAGGAAATCATCGAGCAGCATATAGACGGCCGATGTCCCGCTGAGCCCCAGCCCGGTGAGTATTTCAGCATTTCCGCCTGTGACTATGGAAAAAACGACTATTATCACCGCTGCGGCTGCACCCATCATGAACAGACTGAACAGCGGCTTCCCGGGCAGCTTGTCCTTCCCTTTGCCGAGTATATTGATGATATGTAATACTGCTATGCACATTACCGTGCTTATTATGATGTTCATGTTTTCCTCCTGAATATTATACCGGATATCATATATAGATTATAGCATACTCGCCGGCGGTAATCAAGAGCCGTAAGAAATATTTTTATCACGATAAATTTCCTGAATGTACATCCATAATCATGATTATGCATAATAATCATCACTGGAATTGTGCAGATATACAAAATTCTGACAGAAAACAAAATAAAAATGACTTTGTTATAACTGATGTGTTATAATTGTATTGGCAGCTGTGCGTATATCGCGTTTATAACGCACCGCCTGCCTTTCTGTAACGAAAAAGCCGGGACAGCACGGCTTGCGGCGCTTCTGCGGCGCCGTAAAAATATTATATGTGAGGGATATAAATGAAAAAGAATGTAATGAGCGTACTGCTCGCATCCTGCATGGTCCTCGGACTTGCCGGCTGCGGCAATAAGCCCGCCCCCGTCGATGAACTCGATGACGATGACACCGCCGATCAGACAACAGCAGCACAAGCTGCGGAATCATCTTCAGCAAGCCCCGACGATACTTCCGACGGCGGCGATGCCGCTCCCGCAGCAGAAGTATCGGACGAGTGGACTGTCGATTATGCCAGCAACTCGGTCTATGCCGGCAGCGCATCGACAAGCCTCGCCGCCGAGAGCTCAGGCACACTGGATTACTCTGTTTATGCGGGCAAACCGGGCAAGGATTACACCGACCCCAGGGTATATACCTACAACGATTATATGCCTGCAATGACCAACATGAAGTGGTCAACGCACACATGGGAGACCTCCGATGATTCGTATGTCCTCGGGCTGATAAGCAACGGTTTCTATGAGTTCGTGCTGAATTCAACAAAGGACAGCTGGGCTATCGCGTGTGAAATGGCTGCTAAGCTCCCCGAGGACGTTACTGCCGATTTTGTCGGTCAGTACGGCATCAAGGAGGGCGAAAAGGCAAAGGCGTTCAAGATAGCGCTCAATCCCGATGCCTGCTGGGAGGACGGCACTCCCATAGATGCCGACAGCTACATATATTCCTACAAGGAGCTGCTCGACCCCAAGATGATGAACAGACGCGCCGACTCCCTGTATGCGGGCGATTTTGAGATATACGGCGCTAAGGCTTACCTCTATCAGGGCGGCGAGGCGTTCACCCCGATAGGCGACGCCGTGACTGACTGGCTCGCTGCCGGAAATGACGAAAGCTCACTGTATGTCGATCTTTCCTTCTGGGGCATCGCCAAGGAGGACGGCTCCACATACGCTTCAATAAGCGATGACACTATGATACGCGATGAAGCTGTTGAGGACGAGAATGCAGACGAAGCATACGTTTCCGCCAAGTATATCTATGACACCTACCTCGGAGCGGGCAAGCCCTATGAATCCGCTTCCGGACAGTACCTCGGCACGATCGAGAACTTTGAGGACGGCATGAGCTTCGACAAGGTCGGTATCGTCAAGACCGGCGATCATGAGCTGGTATTCATCATGACAAACCCGGTCGATAAGTGGGAATACTATATACCGTACAACCTTTCCGTCACTTATCTGGTATATCCGGATATGTGGGAGAAGTGCAAGACATATTTCGATTCACAGGGCGCAAAGGTGAATGCAGATTCCTCCGATATCGCAAGCATCACCACCAATTACTGCACGAGCGCCGAGACAACGATGTCCTACGGTCCTTACCGCCTCTCGTATTTCGAGCTCGACAAGCAGATGACATTCGACAGGAACGAGAACTGGTACGGCTACAAGGACGGCAAGCATACCGGTCAGTATCAGATCGATGTGCTCTCCACACAGGTCATCGGCGAACAGGCAACTGCCCTGCTTGCTTTCCAGAACGGTGAGATAGACAACGTTGACCTTGTTGCTGCAGATATGGCAAAGTACGGCTCCAGCAATTACATCAGATACGTACCGCAGTCCTACACCACAAAGCTCACCTTCAACACAGACCTCGCCAAGACCACTGAACGCGGCTCGCAGATCATGTGCAATCCCTCGTTCAGAAAGGCTTTCTCTCTCGCGATCGACAGGAACAAATTCGCAACTTCCTATACAGCGGCAGGCTCCGCAGGCTTCGGTCTCCTGAATTACCTCTATGTATATGACCCCTTCACAGGCGAAACATACCGTGACAGCGACGGTGCAAAGGAAGCGCTCGTAAGGCTCTACGGGCTTACCTACGGCGACTACGGCGACTATGACGATCTCGAAGAGGCATATGAGGCTATCACGGGCTACGATATGACAGCTGCACAGCAGCTTATGGCACAGGCTTACGACGAGTGTATCGCTTCCGGTCTGTATGACGGCTCCTCAAAGGTCGAGCTCGAGCTCCGCGTATATCAGGGCGACGATACCTATGTACAGATGTTCAACTACCTCAAGGGCGCACTGGAAGAAGCCTGCAAGGGCACAGGCTTCGAGGGCAAGGTCACTATGACCATGACCGTAGATGCCGATTACTATCAGACCAACTATTCAGGCGGCGCAGACATGATATTCACCACATGGGGCGGTGCAACATATACCCCGTGGACGATGCTCTATCAGTCCTACTGCGACGCCTCTGACGGAAGCGGTCAGCAGATGGAATACGGCTTCGATACGAGCGCCGTTAAGGTGACGATGACACTTGACGGTCACAGGTATTCCTCCAATCTGCAGAACTGGGCAAAATGGGCAAACGGAGACATCAACGCGATAATCAAGGCTGAGGACGGCTCCGGAACGCTTGCTCCGTTCAATGATTACGATTCCGCAACAAAGGCAGCTATCTTCGGAAAGCTGGAATATGCATATCTTTCCTTCTACGTGACTACTCCGATCTACTACCGCAATACGGGCAGCCTTATTTCCCAG
>CAMVPV010000126.1 GCA_947169455.1 uncultured Clostridia bacterium
CAGGTGCAGGGGCGGACGCAGCAGATGCGGCAGGTGCAGCGGCAGCAGGTGCAGCGGCGGACGCAGCAGATGCGGCAGCAATGATCTCTCCTGCGGCGGATATCGCGGGGATGAGCATAGCCTCGGCGCTCGACAGGGACTTTACGTTTTCGGCAGGCACCGAGAATGCGATGATGAACTTCATCGGTTCCTATTTCAGGGCGGGCACGGCAAATGCAGCCTCGGCGGAGGATACCGAAGGTATGCTGTCCGGCTGGCAGGAGATGCTCACCAATATGGGGAGCGGAGAGATATCGCAGCTTTCGGCGTTTACCTCGGAGCTTGAAACGGCGCTTTTCTCCGGAAGCAGCTGCACCGATGCGAAGGGCGTCATCGACGATGTGCTCGGCGGAGTGATCGACAGCGACGACATCACCTGGACAGCGGCGGATGTTTTCATCGATATCCTCGGAAACAGGATGAAGAAGAAGAACAATTCCGACAGCGAGACAGGCATGATGCTCGCACAGACGATAGCTGCATCGGGCTACACGGGCTTTGACTTCACCGACCTGATGAAGATCGGCGGGAGCGGCGACCTTATGGGCACCTATTCCGACCGCACAGTGAAGAACATCACAGCGGCAGCGATGAAGTCGGTATTCGGCGAAGAAGCCGCAGACAACGTTCTTTCTTCGGATATCAGCACGGCACTTGCGAAGATGCTCGCGCAGAACGGCACAGAGGTGCTGAACAGCGAAGGTTTTGCCGATATCGTGAAGGATGTCTCCGAAAATGTACCGGTGGTACGCGCAGACTACGCACCCGCATCGTTTGAAGAAGCGGCGGAGCTTATCCGCAGCGCTGACAATGAAGCTGTGCAGGACTTCACAAGACTGCTTTCCGATACCGTGAAGGAGTACATCGGGGAAAATGACATCGAGATAGTGCAGTATGTGCAGGCAGAAGCTGTAAACGCGAATGCTTTACAGAAGGCAGAAGATCAGCCGGCAGTTCCCCGCGGCATACCCGCAGGAGCATACAAGCGCATCAACCGCGTTGATGCGGCAGCGGATGATACCGCGCCGGATATCCCGAGGGTAAGCGTCCCGCAGGATGATATCCCGCAGATAACACCCGCAGCGGCACAGACAAGGGTACAGGCAGGAACATCCGCGGAAACAGTCAGCACGGCAAATGCCCGGGAAAAGGCAGATGCAGCAGCGCAGGAAGTGTCAGCAGATGATGCTGAAAGTACGGCGATGCCCGTCCGGAACGGAACGGCACCCGTAAGGGCAGCTGAAAAGGCTCCGCAGGATGATACTGACACCGATACCGCGCGCAGAGATACCGTCCGCAGAGATGATACCGCAGCGGCGGCAGTTCCCGCGGCACAGGGCGCTCCGGTGCAGCATACCGCAAAGACGGCAGAGGCTCCGGAGGATATCTTCACGGAGGAGACAGCACGCTCCGTAAACCTTCAGACAGCAGAAGCAGTCATAGCACGCATCGATGAAAACTCCGGCACAGGCGATACCGAGCTTACCGTAAGGCTCAACCCGCGTTCCCTCGGTGAGATAACCGTGAGGGTGACAAAGGCTCAGAGCGGCGATATTTCGGTAACTCTCGCGGCGCATGAACCCGCTACGGCAAAGCTGCTGAACGATCACGCAAATGAGCTCGCACAGATGCTTTCCGACAGGAGAGAGCACGCAGCACAGGTAAATGTGGTCGAACCCGCACAGGCAGGCAGCTACGCATCGCTCGATATGGGCGGCTCGAACGCATTCTACTTCGCACAGGGCGGAAACAGCGGCTCGGGTACGGCTCACACAGGCGCACACGCAGGCGCAGGCGATGAGATCGGTGAGATATCCGCCGATGAGGAAAAAATCTATATTTCGGAGGAGGCAAGATTATGGACAACAGCTTGAGCCTTGACAGCATTACCGGCGGTCAGAGCAAAATGAAGTATTACAGCACCGCTATCAACACCGATGCCAAGGACGATACAGGCTATCTTGACTTTAACAGCTATCTCAAGGTGCTCGCAGCACAGATGTCCAATCAGGACTTCAACGACCCCATGAGCGACGCTGAGTTCATGCAGCAGATGGCAAGCTACTCCATGATGGAGGCTATCGGTCAGATGAACACGCAGGCGCAGATATCCTACGCAACATCGCTCGTCGGAAAGGCAGTTACCGTAAGCGACGGGAACATGACCAGCACAGGCGTGGTGGAAAGCGTTGTCATAGGCGACGGGAAATACTCACTTCTCGTCAACGGCGGCAAATATACCACTGACCAGATCACCGACGTGGTGGATATGGATATGTTCACAAAGGCGAGAGAGCTCGTCGGAAAGAATGCATCTATAAGGGACGATGATGATATCATCCCCGGCGGAAGAATAAGCGACGTCGTATTCAAGGGCGGCGAAGGCTATGCAGTGATAAACAAGGAAGCAGTCCCGCTGGCGGCTCTCGTGCTTGAAGAAGAGAGCAAGGAAGAAGAGGACTATTCCGAAGCGAACGTTGCAGAGTCACTTGCGGCATCGGGTCTTGTGAATGACGGCATAGAGGTGGATGACAGAGACTATCCCGCAGGTTCGTTGACAAAGGAGATACGCATAGACGAAGAGCTTTTCGAGGAAGACGACGATGAGTCCGACAACTGGGAGTATTACGAGTACGAGAACAGCTACGACCCCGCATCACTGATGATAGAGAACGCAAAAAGCTCAGCGCTCACATCCGCAAATGAGCCCGCAGAGACCACTGTCGGCGAGTATTCCGCAGCAAGAGTTTCCGCTATGACGGGCAGCGTTGCAAACGATGATGAGACAGAGGGCTATCTCACAGCAAATGCGGATATGTCCGCTGCAAATTCGGATATCCCCGAGGGAGTTGAGATAGAGGATCGTTCATCGGCGATAATGAGCATCAAGGAAAACCTCAATCTCGCAGTCGATGAGTACGGCTACATCTACGGCAGCGCGAAGTATTACAACGACGTCCACAATATACCCGACAGACCCTACGCTGAGGATTATCCCGAAGAAGCGGCGCTCGCAAATATGTACGGCACCAAGATGTACGATATCAGATATATCCACAACACCGATATCACACATCAGATAAAGACACAGATAATGGGCTATTCTTCCGACGGAAAGGCATTCACCGACATAGGCTACTGCGGCTGGGGCAAGCTCGGCGAGGTAGTTACATGGGCAGACGGCACACAGCGCGTTGAATATATCGGCAGGAACGGTTCCTCCTCGTGGTACACCACTTCCGGAAGATACACCCTCGCGGAGATATGCAACTGGAACAACTCCTTTGCAGGTGCGGATGCACTTACTCCCTTTGAGGTAGTCATCAGGGCGGCTTCTCATGAGGTAACGGCTGCACAGCAGGATGAGCTCAACCGCTGGAACGACATCTACGTACAGAACGCAAAGAACTATACATCACTCTACTATTGATGAAAGGATAACGGTATGCTGATAAGCGAATATTTGCAGATGAGAAATATCGCATCGGCAGTGACGACAGGGACTGAAACGGGATACATCGACAAGAACCGCACCGATCCCCGCAAAAAACCGGAAAATTCCCCATTTGCAGCGGAACTCAACCGGCAGCTTTCGGCGGCAAATGCTCCCGCACCGGTGAGCTGTGAGGAGCTGGAGAGCCAGTCTGCGGTGAAGTTTTCCAAGCACGCCGTGGAACGCATCAATCAGCGGGGCATAGATATGTATGCCGATGACAGACTTGACAGACTTAACCGCGCAGTTGAGCTCGCGGAAGAAAAGAATTCCGATGAGGCGCTTGTGTTCATAGACTCCGCCGCGTTTCTCGTGAGCGTGACGAACAACAAGGTGATAACCGCGGTAACTGCCGAGGATATCCGTGGTAATATATTTACCAATATCGATTCGACAGTAGTGATGTGACTGAAGAAAAATGCTCGGACCCGCAAGGGAAAGCAGCCGCCCCGAATGACGGACGGGCGGCGCCGGTCACATCTGATCGCTGTACGGATCCCATAAAATTCATTATAAAGGAGATATGGATCTATGGTCAGATCATTATATTCGGCTGTTGCAGGCCTTACTGTACACCAGACACGTATGGACGTTATAGGCAATAACATAGCAAATGTAAATACCTACGGCTTCAAGGCATCGAGAACGTCCTTCTCCGATATCTACTATCAGTCCAAGAGAGCATCCACCGGCGGTACGGCTATATTCGCCGGAAACAACGAAGCAGCTGTCGGCTACGGCGTTGAGATAAGCTCCATCGACAAGGATATGTCCGCATCGTCCTTCCAGACGACCAACCGCGTGCTCGATATCGCTATCAGCGGCGACGGTATGTTCATGGTCGGCACGCTCGACGACAACAAGCAGATCAACTCCGTGAACTATACAAGATACGGCAACTTCGGCGTTGATTCGGACGGCAACCTCGTAAATACCCTCAACCAGTTCGTGCTCGGCACCATCAATGACGGCAACTATTCCACACAGGAAATGACCGCCAAGAAGCCCGCGGACAACCCGCCCGACCTCGATACCATCAACGTGAACGATCTCGTATGGGACGCTTTCATGAAATACACCAAGCTTGATTTCAGCGACGTTCCCCAGAGCGTTAAAGAAGTAACAGTTGTAGATGATACAGGTGCTTCTGTTAAAAAGAGATTCGTCATGGGTGGAACAGATCCCGAAGATGCAACAAGGACTATAATATATACGAATACAACTGGAGATTCATCAACTACTGATACAGCGGGACAGGAGATACTTTATTCCGAAAATGGCGTCGTATATGATACTAATACGGGATATTATCTTGATGAAGACGGTTATCATTATACTCTCTCTAAAACCGGAACAGGTACAGAGACAGACCCGTATATTTATAAATACACTGCCGTTGATGGTCCTTATGGTCCTAATACTACAACAGGCGCAACAGCAAAAGAATTTACTTATGACCCTATATTGAAGCAGTTTGAAGGCGATGATGGTGCAGGCAATAAGATCTATACCAACATGAGGATAGGCTCGCTCAAATACAGCGACCTCGACGGCTTCTCGGTAGGCGCGAACGGCGTTCTCACCG
>CAMVPV010000127.1 GCA_947169455.1 uncultured Clostridia bacterium
CTGCCGATATCCACGGTTCCGCACGTGTCATCGCTTCTGATGCAGCTGCAAAGTCCAAGAAATCTTCGAGCAGCAGCTCAAGCAGTGCGAATACCTCTAAGATCGACAATCTGCTCTCATCCTCCGGTTACAAGACAAAATATACCGACAGGTATGCTTACAAGAGCCTTTCCTCATCCGAACAGGATCTTTACAAGAAAATAGTGACCGCAGTTAAGGATATCGATTCTCCTGAAGGAAACCAGATAACGATCCCTAAGGGTATGTCCAATGATACCGTTACAAAGGTATATGCACTCGTTTTCAATCAGGAGCCTGAGCTTTTCTGGATGGGTTCTCAGGTCAATATCATCAACGGTGTTCTTTATGTTGCACGCCAGACCAAGGACTACGATGAGATCGAGAAGATGCAGAATGAGATAAACAAGCAGACCAAGACGCTCCTCTCCAAGGCAAAGAAGTCCGGTACAGCTTACGGAAAGCTCAAGGTATTCTATGATTACATCGTTCTCAATAACGATTTCGTACTTGCAGAGAACGGATATAATTCATCCATTTATAATGCTTTCACCAAGGGCAGCACTCTCCAGTGCATCGGTTATGCCAAGACAATGCAGTACCTCTGCGATCTCGCAGGAATTGACAGCATGGTAGTAACAGGCTATAATGCAAACGGTGAGTCCCACGCATGGAACATCGTTTACTGCGGTGACGGCTACTACAACCTCGATACTACATGGGGCGACCCCATCAACGATTTCGGTTCTGATTACATAACCTACGATTTCTTCCTCGTTCCCGACAGCTGGATAAAGGATATCACACATTTCAACGTTAACAAGCTCACATACAAGGACAAGAAGACAGTAACTCTCTTTACTCCTCCTTCCTGCACAAAGACAAAGAACAACTACTTCATAAAGAACAAGATAAATTACAGCTCTGCTGCTGATGCTGAGAAGGCTCTCAAGGATCAGATCAAGGCCGCTGTAAAGTCCAAGAAGAACGTTGTTGAGGTACGTGTTACCACCAAGAAGCTGTACGATCAGCTTACAGGCAGCTCTTATGCATCGAAGTTCTCCAAGTTTGCAAAGAGCCAGGGCAAGAACGTAAAGAGCATATCAAAGCACCTCACATACACAAAGGGCTCCTATATCGTACACTACGATATCATGTACAATTGAGAACCTGATATTATATAGTGCAAAAAGAACTCTGTTCCGGAATACCGGAGCAGAGTTTTTTTATGGTGACAGGAATATCGATATCAGAAAAAAACGCCGCATAGAATGATCCATGCGGCGAAAAATATCCACATATACTTAAAAGAATTACTTCTTTGCGTTCTCCCAATCCTTGAGGAAACGCTCAATACCGATGTCAGTGAGAGGATGCTTTATCATCTGTCTGATAACGTTCATGGGAACTGTAGCGATATCGCAGCCTGCGCGGGCAGCTTCTGTTACGTGGATAGGATTTCTGATAGAAGCAGCGATGATCTCTGTCTCTATGCCCTGTACCTGGAAGATCTCAGAGATCTCTCTGATAAGATCCATGCCTGTCATGCCGATATCATCGAGACGACCGAGGAAAGGAGAAACATATGTCGCACCTGCGTTAGCTGCAAGGATAGCCTGTGCAGCGGAGAAGATAAGTGTAACATTAGTGTGGATACCCTTTTCGGTAAGTCTCTTGCAGGCTTTAAGACCTTCAGCGCACATGGGGAGCTTGATAACGATGTTCTTGTTGATAGCTGCGAGAGGAAGAGCTTCTTCTACCATCTTGTCTGCTTCGAGGGAGATGACCTCAGCGGAGATAGGACCGTCAACGATCGTAGTGATCTCCTTTACAACTTCTTCAAATACTCTGCCTTCTTTAGCGATAAGGGAAGGATTAGTTGTAACGCCGCAGATAACTCCGAGGTCGTTTGCTTCACGGATATCATTGGTGTTGGCGGTATCAATAAATAATTTCATACGCTCAGATCCTTTCTTGACCGGACATTTCCGCGAGCATACGGAACGTCCACAAAATAATTTACAGCTTATATTATTATTTTAATAAATTACCGCGCAATTTTCTTATCATATCTTGCGCTGTTTTTGTTGTAAATTGCTAAATGCACAATGACACAGAACGGTCTCATTCTATGGGTGATACAAATTTCAGCAGTTCGCCGCAGGACACTTTCCCGCCTGTGATATTCTGCCAGTAGGGGGACATCTGCCGCAGCTTTCCGACAGCTTCGGGAATTTTTTCGAGCAAATAGTCTGTATCCTCATGGGTGATATCATCGCCGAGCGATAGCCGCAGAGAGCCGTGTGCTATTTCGTCGGGGAGCCCCATCGCGCGCAGAACGTGAGACGGTTCGGGGGATGCCGAAGTACACGCGGAACCGCTCGAAGCGCATATCCCCATGATATCGAGCATCAGCAGGAGCGATTCGCCTTCTACGCCGAGAAATGACATATTGATATTTCCGCAGAGACGGTGTTCCATGCTCCCGTTGATCCGAGAAGCGGGTATCGCCGAAAGACCTTTGATGAGCCGGTCGCGTTCCGGTGTGAGGGCGGAGATCTTCGCCGGAATATCATATAATGCAATTTCGACAGCTTTCGCAAGCCCGATGATCGCGGGAACATTTTCGGTGCCCGCACGCAGACCCTTTTCCTGTGCGCCGCCGTGGATGAATGCGGGGAGGTCGGTGCCGTCACGGATATACAGCAGCCCGATGCCCTTCGGCGCGTGTATCTTATGTCCCGAAACAGACATCATGCTGATATCCTGTTCCCGCACATCTATCGGGACATTCCCGACTGCCTGCACCGCATCCGTGTGTAAAAGCACGCCTTTTTCGCGGCATATCCTTCCGATATCGGCTATCGGCTGTATCGTGCCGGTCTCGTTGTTCGCGTACATAACGCTGACCAGCGCGGTATCATCGCGTATCGCTTCGGATATCAGTTCTGCGGAGACGATCCCGTCTTCTCCCACGGGCAGATATGTCACTTCAAAACCCTGCTGTTCAAGAGATCCACAGGTGTTCAGTACTGCATGATGTTCGATCGCGGTGGTGATGATATGTTTTTTTCCATGCGCGGCTGATCTTCCGGCGGCGGAGATCAGCGCCCAGTTATCCGATTCGGTGCCGCCCGAGGTAAAGAATATCTCGTTCGTTTCTGCACCGAAAGCCCTTGCAATGCGGGCTCGGGCGTCCTCAACGGCTTTACGGGCTTTTCTGCCGGATGAGCATATATTTGAAGGGTTTCCGTAATTCTCGGTGAGGTACGGCATCATAGCTTCAAGGACTTCGGGTGAAATTCTGGTCGTAGCCGAATTATCGGCGTATATATAACGCTTTTCCAATTGCACAGATCACCTCGGTTAATGTTGATCGGGCAGCCACGAATCATCGCCGCCCGTGAACAGTACAAAAAGCAGGATGATAAGTACTATGCCGGATATGATCCCCGCGATAAAGCCGGTAATCCCGGCAATAACAGAGGAAATGACCTTTTCATCTGCGGGCGGGGCGGTGTTTCCGGAAATGCGCTTTTTCCCGATTAGCGTACAGATCTTCGCAAGTACCAGTATTACCGCGAGAAATACGGGCAGGAATACCGTGCCGCCTATTATCGCCTTTAGCAGAATAAAGCACGCCCCCGCGATAAATGATAATAAAAAATGGAGCTTCTTTGGAACATATATCAGATATTTTTTCAGCATATTATCCTCCCGAAAGCGTGTGCTGCCGATAACTGATTATAGCATGATTTACAGAATAAGTCAATTCTTTTAGTTGACAATGGAGGGTAAAATGTTGTACAATAGAATACAGAAAACGAAAAATGCGGGAGGATGTATGAGCGGACTTATATCAAAACTGACAGGAGAGATCGACCTTACAAGATATTATCCGCTGGAGAGGCTTTTCCTCGGATTGAAAGCACATTCCGCCGACAAGAGCGGAGAGTTTGTGCTCAACTGCGGCGGCACCGACGTTCCTGTGAGAATGTACTATGTGAGTTCCTCCGTGAAAATGATAGTGTTCATTCACGGCGGCGGGTGGGTCACCGAGAGCGCGGCTTCATACGACAAAGTGTGCCGTGATATCTCCGGCAAGCTCGGTCATACACTCATATCTGTCGATTACAGCCTTGCGCCGGAACATAGATTTCCCACTGCGCTGAACGAGTGCTATGCCGCAGTGAAGGAGACCGTCGAGCATTCGGATATCTTCGGTGTCCCCGCAGAGAACGTCATACTTTGTGGAGACAGCGCAGGCGGTAATCTCTGCGCGGCGGTTTCCATGCTTGCACGCGACCGTGAGGATTTTTCCGTATCCAAGCAGATACTCATATACCCTGTGACCGCCTGTGATTATTCACCTGAAAGCCCTTACCCGTCGGTGCATGAAAAGGCGTCCGGATTTACGCTCACATCGCGCCATATGCATGATTACACCGAAATGTACGTCCGGGGAAATGCCGACAGGGAAAGTCCGTACTTTGCGCCGATAAAGGCGGCGTCCTTCGATAACCTGCCTGAGACGCTCATCATCACTGCAGAAAACGATCCTCTGCGCGATGAGGGAGAGGCGTTTGCCGATAAACTGCGCACGGCTGGCGGGAGCGTGTCCTTGCACAGGATAGCCGGCGCCGAGCACGGATTTTTCAAGGATATGATACAGCCTTACTACAATAATGCTGCGGAACTTATCTGCGGCTTTGCAGGGAGATGAGAAATATTGGGAAGAGTAAACGATATGTTCGTTCACCCGCGCACCGAGTCGTGGACGAGACTCGACAATGCAGCGAAGATATTTCCTTCCACGAGCGAGCGCACAGATACGAGGGTTTTCCGCTTTTACTGCGAGCTTGATGAGGATATCGACCCTGAAAAGCTCCAGGAAGCTGCCGAGCTCGCCTGTGAGGCTTTCCCCGGATTTCTCAGCGTGATGCGCCGCGGATTTTTCTGGTATTACCTCGAACACTGCAATCTGAGACCGGTAGTTTCGGAAGAAAAAATACCGGTATGTTCGCAGATATACGATGAAGCGGTCAAGGGTCTGCTTTTCC
>CAMVPV010000128.1 GCA_947169455.1 uncultured Clostridia bacterium
CCGCGCCCTGCGGGGCGCGGCGAGGGCTCCGCCCCTCGACCCCGCAAGCCTTTTGGAAAAAGGCTTGACCGAAAACTTCACTCGCGGCTAACGCCGCGTTTTACGCTTAAGTTGTGGATAGTGGTTTTTCAAGTATTACTTCATCTGCGCCGATATGAACTGTCTGTATGAGGGGTCTATCTCCGCAAGCTCCTTTACGGTATCTATCTCGGCTATGCTGCCGCCGCTGATCTCATGCACGGTGAGATCGAGCCGGTCAAGGTTTCTGTTCACCACATCGTCCCAGAACAGCTCCTCATACCCCTCGCTGCCGTAGGCGTCCTTTATCAGCTGACCCAGCAGCCGTGCGTCGTCCCGCATGAACCACGATATCCCGACCATATTGTAGCGGTCGTCGCCCGCCTTGCCGACCCTTGTTATCCTTCCGTTCTCATCGGTATCGAACACCCAGTCATCGGAATGTCCGCTGACCATCTTCCCGAAGTAGCAGGAATGTGTCAGCTCGCAGTCAAACAGCCGCGTATCGCTTACGTAAAGATCGGCTTCGCATATAAAGCAGCCGCCCTCCGCGCCGATAAGCTCATCGGCTGCGTGATACAGCGACGAGATATTGTTTATCGTCTCGTAGTCCCTGTTGACGATTATCTCCAGACCGTCATACTTTTCTTCAAGATACCCGAACTGCCCGCCGAGATACCCTGTCACAACGATGTATCTTTTCACTCCCCGCTCTGCAAGACCGCCGATAACAGTCTCTATCATCGGTACTCCGTTCACCCTGACAAGAGGCTTGGGAACGGTCTCCGTCAGCGGTCTCATGCGCGTGCCCATTCCGGCAGCCATAAGTATTGCTGTTTCGTTCATGGTCAGTCCTCTTTATATTCTGCGGGTATCTGTACGCCGTATTCTTTCAGTGCGGCTTCAAACACATCCCAGAATCTCTTTATATCGTCCTCGTCTATCGCGCCCAGTGCGCAAAGTCTGAATGTGCCGCGGTTTTCGATCTTGCCCGGATATATGGTGAACCCGCGTTCATAGCAGTAGTCATGCACCTTTTCAAAATCCCAGTTCTCATCATCGGGATATCTCACCGCCGACACGAGCCCCGACTGTACGGAACGGTCGAGTATCTCCTTCAGCCCGAGCCTGTCCTCTCCGTCATGTATCGCTCTCATGACCCTGCAATGCCTGTTCCACTTGGCTTCCTCGCCCTCTGCCCAGTACTCCTTCAACGCCTGTCTTGCTGCATATATGGTCTGTACCGGCGGCGTGAAATGCATCTCGCCTGTCTTCTCGAAATACTCATACTGCAGATACAGATTGCAGTAATATGAGCGCCTCGGATAATTCCTGCTCGCTTCGATGATATCCCTGCGCCCTATCACGTAGGAAAGACCCGTCATTCCCATGATGCCCTTCTGTGCGGATGCCATGCAGAAATCTATATTGTCCTCATGGACATTTATGGGTATCATCGCATAGGAAGAAGTCGTATCCGTGATGAGGAACGCGCCGTACCTGTGAGCGAGCGCTCCGGTCTCACGCACGGGGTTGAGCAGTCCGCTGCCTGTTTCGTGGTGCGTGATATATACATATCCGATATCGGGGTCTTCCTTCAGCGTCTTTTCAACAAGACCGAGATCCGGCAGGGTGTAAAGCGGCTGGCGGAGCTCGATGAACGGCATCCCGTAGCTGCTCAGTACCTCCACTGCCCTCTGGCTGTACGCTCCGTTATTTATGACCAGCGCCTTTTTCCCCGCATCGAGCAGCGAATTCAGCACGATGTCGATGCATATCGTGCCCGATCCGCAGAAAAGCACCGCAGTATAATCATCGCCGCCGTGAACTATCTTCACGAGATCCTTCCTCATCGGAGCCATGATAGACCGGAATTCCTTTTCACGCGGACAGATATCCGGAACGACCTGCGCCATTTTCACAGTATCGGTCGTAGTCGAGGGACCGGGGTTCAGAAGTATGTTCCGCTTTATCTTTTCATTCTGCATAATATATCACTCTTTCCGTTATATCTCATCTATCAGCGTTATTATCTGCTTTATGGACATCAGCCTGCTATCGACCTCCTGCGCCCTGTGATATTTCAGTATATCCGTAGCGGTCTGCTGCATTGCCGGGAAAGCCGACCTTATAAGCTGGTTCGCATAGATCACGATATTCACCCCATGCGACGACAGTTCTTCCTCCGTCACCTGGTTGAATGATGTCGGCACAACGACTATCGGGGTCTTTTTGTCCTTTTCCCTGAACCTGTCACAGAATTCAAATATCTCGGCGGGGTCTTTCTTCCTGCTGTGTATCATTATGCCGTCGGCGCCCGCTGCCGTGAATGCGAACGCGCGTTCAAGCGCATCCTCCATTCCGCGTTCAAGGATAAGGCTCTCTATGCGGGCGATTATCATGAAATTATCGGAAAGCTGAGCTTTCTTTCCGGCAGCTATCTTCGCGCTGAAATCCTCGATGCTGTCCTGTGTCTGCTCGACCTCCGTACCGAAAAGGCTGTTCTTTTTAAGCCCCTTCTTGTCCTCGATTATCACCGCACTGACGCCCATGCGCTCGAGGGTGCGCACATTATATACGAAATGCTCGGTCAGACCGCCGGTGTCGCCGTCAAGTATTATCGGCTTCGTCGTGACTTCCATGATATCGTTTATGGTGCGGAGGCGCGAGGTCATATCCACCAGCTCGATATCCGGCTTGCCCTTGTCGGTGCTGTCGCAGAGTGAGGATACCCACATCGCGTCGAACTGATCGAGCTTTCCGTCCTCGTCCTCTACGACCGTTTTCTCAACGATAAGCCCGGTAAGTCCCGAATGAGCCTCCATAGCCTTTACTACCGGGGTCATTTCAATAAGCTGGCGCAGTCTCCTGCGTCTGTACTCGGGCATTGCGAGCTTTTCCTTCAGCCTGTCCTCTATCTTCCGGACGTTTTCATTGTACGTATATGGTATATCCACCATCTGACCGCCGTATGCAGAGACAAGCTCCTCGACATGGTTCCGGATAGCCCTTTCGGGGCCGCTTTTCCAGTTGTCGCCGTGTATGACATAATCGGGGCGGAGCTTTTCTATCACGTCATCATAGAGCATATCGTCCTGGAAGATGACTTCATCCACACCGTCGATCGAACGGTAAAGCTTCATGCGTTCATCTTCGTACTTGGTCGGGAACTTGGTGCATCTTATCATTTCCCTGTCGCTGAGACAGCCGACCACTACCCTGCCGTACTCCTTCGCACAGCGTATGATATTGAGGTGTCCCTCGTGGATAACATCGGTACTGAAACACGTATAGATCGTTTTCATGTATTTCACCTGCTAACTTTTTGTTGGTTCCTGTGTATGCCTTATTGTATCACATTCCGGCTGAATTGTCAATACGCTGTGCTGCGGCTGATATCGATAACTTATTACTTCGGCAATTATTTATCGATAGAATCAAATATAACATAAAGCTGTATCTATCGGAAAATGTTTTATGTTTATTATAGATATTTAATTGCCGAAGTAATATGATCCGCATCAGCAGTTGAGCACGCTTGACATTACGATAAAAATGTATTACAATGTAATCGGAGAGCAAATCACCTGTTACCGGAAAAGGAGCGGATCGGCATGGCAGATATGAATACAAAGGCAATGTACAAGCTTTCATACGGACTGTACGTATGTACGGCAAAAATGTACCAGAAGCAGAACGGCTGCATAATCAATACCGCGGTCCAGGCGGCAGGCGAGCCGAATATCATAACGATATCGTTGAGCAAGGCAGATCTCACACATGATATGATATACGAAACGGGCGCGTGCAATATCTCGGTGATAAGCACAGACGCCTCATTTGAGCTGTTCCGCCATTTCGGATTCCAGAGCGGCACAGACACCGACAAATTCGGCGCCGGTTTTCCCTCTTCATCATACGGCATCGCGGAAAACGGCATCCCGTATATAACAAGAGGGACGAACGCATGGTTCTCCCTCAGCGTAAAGGAAAAGACCGACCTCGGCTCACATACTCTGTTCATCTGTGAGCCCGTCTCCATGGCCGTGCTTTCCGATATGCCCTCCTGTACCTATGCGTACTATCAGGAAAATATCAAGCCGAAGCCCCCTGCAAGGGCATCCGGCACAGACGGAAAGACGGTATGGCGCTGCACGGTCTGCGGCTATGAATTTGAGGGCGAAGAGCTCCCCGACGGATTTGTCTGTCCGGTCTGCAAGCACGGCAGCACAGACTTTGAAAAGATCTGACGGATACGAACGGCATATACGATATCCACCATACACCAAAAATACCGTGTACGCATCAAAAGGATGATGATAATGGGAAAAGCAGATGCAAAAAAGCAGCGGAAAATGAAGTCCCTGCTCGATACTGCGTTCGATCTGTTCACCACAAACGGCGTGAACAAGACTTCGATCTCGCAGATATCGGAGCGCGCGGGCGTCGCAAAGGGAACGTTCTACCTCTACTTCAGGGATAAGCTTGATATACGCGACAAGCTCATCGCCTACAAATCATCAAAGCTGTTCGAGGAGGCGATCGAACGCCTTGAAAACGAGCCCTCCTGCAGCACCATGAAGCCGGAGGACAAGATCGTCTATATCACCGACTGCGTACTGACAAAGCTCTCGGAAAACAAAATGCTGCTCGGGCTCATCTCAAAGAACCTCGGATGGGGCGTCTTCAAGAACACGCTCATCGGAGATCCCGCGGACGACGGAAACAACCTGCTCGATCATGTGCGGCGCATCACCGGTGATACGGCAGAGCATCCCGAGATAATGCTATATATGATAATCGAGCTTGCAGGCGCGAGCTGCTACGGGGCTATCATGTACAACGAGCCTGTGCCGTTCGAGGAATACAAGGCCTACCTGTATGAAGGCATACGCAGCATAGTGCGCAGCTTCACCGCGGGAAACGGCGCCTGAATGAAAATATCCGCGTATATTATGAAATTACCGCATCTGCAGTGCAGCAGGTGCGGTTTTTCAGTTCTTCTTAAATGAAGAAGGGCGCGCTGCCCGCTTTTTGTATATCATGACCGC
>CAMVPV010000129.1 GCA_947169455.1 uncultured Clostridia bacterium
GATGTCAACGGCAGGCTGATTGTCGGAGTAGGTAGAGAATATCTGAGACTTCTTTTATGGGGATAGCATCAAACGGCATATCATCGGGGATGTTCCCGGTAGTCCACCGCAGAAAGCGCAGGTACATACGCAGATCGGAGTAGTACGCCTCCACCGTTCTTTCGGAGCGGTTGCGTATGACCCTCATGTATGTTATGAATCCGCGGAGATAGGGCGGACATTCATTGAGATCAACATTCATAATGATTCACCTTGCCGGGATAGATCGTTATCAGGAAAACTCCTGAGAAAAACCATATTGTTGTCTGGGTCGTAAAAGCTCATACTGACCGCGCCCCACGGTCTTTCTGCGGGGGCTTCGATGATCTCTGCACCGAGAGACAGGACTTTTTGATATTCCTTTTCAATGTCACCGACGGTAAACGCGATGCAGATATTCTGATTGCAGTTATTCTTCGCCGTTCCGTCGTTATATATCGTCAGCGCGGTCTCTTCGGAAATGATGAACTGGTGGGTATCATCATTGCTCCCGTTCTCTGTACCAAGAAGCTTTTTATAGAAATCCGCAAGCCGCCGGACATCATTTGTCAGCAGACACACTTCACCTAACTTCATGATTGCCCCCTTAAAAGCTGAAGTTCACTTTAATGCAATATCATAGTAACATATTACCACGCTGATACGGATTTGTCAATGCACATTTACGCAATAATCGTATCGTCCTATGGCGGACAGAATTGTTCAATTCGCCCAAGCATTGCGGTGTACACACTTATTCATCGGGCGGCAAATATTTTTGTAAAACCGGTAAATAATAACAGCATAACGATAAGGAGCTGTTGATCATGAACATGAAAAACAGGGTCATCGCTGCTGCCGTGCCGATAATGCTGATGTACGGTCTTACCGCAGCAAAGCTGTACAGCGTGATCTGCGATGAGCGCGTCATTTCAGCGGGAACAGGCAGGGGATACTATACCATAGGCGCACAGCGCGGCAGGGGAACTATCTGCGACCGCAGCATGACTCCGATAGTGAACACATCAAAAAAATACCTTGCGGTGATAGACCCCGTCCATTTCGACAGTGCAAGGCAGCTTCGGCATATCATCGATACGGAGAAATTCCGCAGCGGGATCGCCGGCAATACGCCGTTCCTTTGCGAAGCAGACGAAACCGCAGCGGAAAGCAGTCTGCCGGTGATATGGGTGTGGGACAGATATCCCTCGCCCTGTCCTGCGCAGCATATCGTGGGATATACATCCGGCGGGAGCGGCGTCAGCGGGATAGAAGCAGCGTATGATGATATCCTTTCGGGCAGTATCTGCGAGAACATCACCTACAAGGTGAACGCGCTCGGTCAGGTGCTTGCGGGTGAGGAAAAGGAGATCACCGAGACGGGGAGCGGAGAAAGCTGTGTTATCACGTCACTCGACCTGCGCATACAGGAAATATGTGAGGAGGCTATGAACGGAATAGATATGGGAGCGGCGGTCGTAATGGATGTCCACAGCGGCGAGGTGATCGCTTCGGTGAGCCGTCCGGTATATGATACCGAAAAGCTTGCAGATTACCTTGACGACGAGGACGCGCCGTTCATAAACCGCGCATTTTCAGCGTACAGCGTAGGTTCCGTGTTCAAGACGGTTATCGCTGCTTCTGCGCTTGAAGCGGGCATCTCCGAGGAATACACACATCGATGCGCCGGATATATCAAAGTGGGAGATCAGCGGTTCGGGTGCCACCTGTGGGGCGGTCACGGCGAGCTTGATATGCGCGGCGCAATGATAGAGAGCTGCAATCCGTATTTCATAAGTCTCGGCAGGAATATCCCCGATGATATGCTTTACGGTATGATAACAGCAGCAGGATTCGGAAGTTCATGTGCCCTCGGGGGAATAAAAAACAGCCCGGGCACGGTGCCCGCTCCGGATGAACTTGCTGTTCCCGCCGAAAAGGCAAATCTGTGCTTCGGGCAGGGCAGGCTGACTGCCTCACCGCTCCAGGTATGCAGATTTATCTGTGCTGCCGCAAACGGCGGGATACTACCGGAGCCCGTGCTGATACTCGGAACATCTGAAGAACGTTTCGCCTGCGTTCCCGGTAAGAGAATTATTTCCGAAAGCACCTCCGCAAAGCTGAAAAGCTTCATGAAGGATACTCTCGGAAAACACGGTTCTCTCGGGATACCCATCCATACAGACGGGGGCGGCAAGACCTCCACCGCGCAGACGGGAAGATACGACGAAAACGGCAATGAATATATGAACTGCTGGTTCGCGGGATTTTTCCCGTATGACGAACCGAAGTATGCCGTTGTGATAATGGCGGAGGAGGGGATATCGGGGAACGTCACCTGTGCTCCCGTATTCCGGGAGATAGCCGACAAAATCACATTGCTTGAATCTGGATCGACTGACCGTGTCAGTCCTGCCAGCGGATAACGGCAATGTCGCCTTCCTTGAGCGGTTCCATGAACCCGACGCTCTTTCCGTTCAGTGAGAGTATCATATCCTTGCCCGGAGGCGGGTTTTTGGTGTCTATATCGGCGATAGCCATGAGCTCGATGAATTCGTGCTGCGAGCTGCGGCGTTCAAGCGTTACCACGCGGTCGTTGAGTACGACCGTGATAGGCGCTCCCGGGTCTTCGTCCTCGGCAGCCGCCGCAGCGATCATTTCCTTGATGTCCTCGGGCGGGATATCCGCTCCCGGCGGTGTAGGTATGCCGTGTATCTCCTCTTCTGCCTCTGCTATCTGGCGGGCGATATTATGTGCGGATTCCTCTGCGGCGGCTGATTTGTCGCAGGTGATTATCTCATCGTTGTCATTCAGGTAATAATCGGAGCGCAGACGTTTCCCGTTCTTCATGAAGCAGATGCTGCTGCAGTCGAACGGCAGCGCCATTGAGAGCTCACCGAGGGTATCAACGGTTGAAACGGTGATATCATCGTAATTCTGTATCTTGTAATTTCCGCTTACATGGTGGCCGTTCGCATAGGCGGTCGTTCCGAAGAAGAATTCCACGCCATCTACCGTTACCCTGTGGTCGGAGACATCTCCCGCTATATCGGTTATCGTACATTCCGCATTCACGCCGTTCACAGCTGGCGTGAACACCAGTACAGCTCCCTGCTTTACAGGTGTATCGAGGGCGGCAGGTATGCCGTTCAGCGTGATCTCGGCGGGTTCTGCGAGGGTGCCGCTCATCATTTTGCGCTCACCGTTGAGCATATATGTCAGGCTGCGTCCCGAGCGTCCGATTATCTCATTCGGCTTAAAGCCCGCGATACCGAGGATATCCATTACGGTGATCTTGTTCGTATCGAAAACGCGGATCTTCTGACCATTCAGCGTTACCGTGGAGAAATCATAGCCGCTGCCGAGCGTTGCGGTAACACCTATGCCGATAGGCGTTACATATTCGGGGCCGCTTACTGCGAGCTCGCCTGCATCTATATTCTTCATGAACTTCTGACCGCCCACAACGACGCGGCTCTCGGGGATCTTAAGCTTTTCGGCGACTATCTTGGTGAGGTCGGGGAGCCTGCTGCCGCCGCCAACAAGGAACACCGCCGCGGGAGCTTCGCCGTTCGCTTCGAGAATGCTCTCCGAGATAGTCTCCGCGAGCATATCCACCGTCGGGAAAATGCTCTGGTAGAAATCGGCTGTTGAGATCTCCTGTTCCATGCCGAGTATATTCGTGTATTTTATCGGGTCGGAGTTGCTCAGCTTCATATCTTCCGCCGTTGCGAAATCGACAAGGTATTTCCTGATGATGTCCTCGGTTATCTCATCGCCGGCAACGGTCGCCATTGCATAGGCGACGATGCTGCCGTCGCGCGATATCGCGATATCCGATGTGCCCGCGCCGATATCCACGAGCGCGATATTTATAAGCCGCACGTCCGGCGGGATTATTACGTTCATCGCGGCGATAGGCTCCAGCGTCAGACTATGGACAGAAAGACCGTTGAGATCGGTAACGGAGTAAAGGCTCTCCACGACGGAACCCGGCAGGAAAGCCGCGATTATCTCCGCAGAAGCTTTTCTTCCCTTGTGACCGAGCAGACTCTTTATCGGATAGCCGTCAAGGAAATATCTTACCACCGTATGACCTACGCAGTAATAGCTCGTGCCGCTCGTTTCGGGGTCATTATTCAGCGAGGACTGCGCCGACGCCACGGCGTCCATTTCGATAGAGCGCACCGCGTCCTCGGTGAGATGCCCCTTGTCCTCGATATCGGTATCCGACTGTATGCGGCAGGTCTTGAGCGCGCGTCCTGCCGCAGCTATGGAAACTGTGGTCAGTTCAACGGAATTGCGCTCTTCGAGGGCGCTTTTCACGATGCCCGTCACCTTTGCGACCTGGTTGATATCCTCTATCTGACCGTCAGTCATTGCGCGGCTGCGGTGAGGAACAGATATCGCATCATCGAGGATGAACACATCGTCTTCTATGTGCCCGAGAACACCGACTACCGTCCTTGTGCCGATATCGAGTGCGAAGATCTGCTTGTCTGTCTGCTTTGCGCGTTCTTTGCCTTCATTTTTAAGAGGAGCCGTTCCGTCGGCTTTTGACGATGTTTTTTTACCTGACATAGTGATCCTCCGATTTATAATAAGAATTATTCATTCTGTGCGTCCTGCGGTTCTTCATTTTTGTCCTCCGCCTTGTCTTCCGACGCAAGCCCGCTGATAACGAGATTGTATTTGCCGATGTCGTTGCAGAGGTCGTAGATGCTGCCGCTTGAATCCACCGAGATCAGGGGGCGCAGCGGCTGGTCAGGAAAATTTTTCAGCACGGTCGCCATTTCGTGGTTGGAAAGCATGACGTGCGAACCGGTAGGGTAGGGAGCGACCTTGCGCAGGAACGCACGCACGACCATTTCATCAAAATGAGTACCCGTTCCGCCCATTATGAATTCTATCGCTTCGTTAGGCGGACTGGGTATGCGGTACGGGCGGTTCGAGGTGAGCGCGTCATATACATCTGCGACCGCGAGTATGCGTGCATAGAAGGGTATCCTCTCGCCGGCGAGCTTGAAGGGGTATCCGTTTCCGTCC
>CAMVPV010000130.1 GCA_947169455.1 uncultured Clostridia bacterium
CCGAAAACTTTACTCGCGGCTTACGCCGCGTTTTACGCTTAAGTTGTGGATAGTGCATGAAAAATTACACGATATTTATTGATCTGTGGCAGATGCAGTGCTGCGGGATACCGTTCGGCACGGGCAGCAGAGTGCGCTGGATAGTGGAAAGAGCCGACCATGAGAGCTATGTCAGCAAGACTACCGATATCGATATCGACCTGTATTATGAGGAACACACCTGCTATGAGCCGGACAGGTTCTTCATACTCGAAGGTACAGTCAGGGAAGTGTCCGTTCTGTATGAGAAAATGATGCCCGCTCCCGAAAAGCCGCGGTATATGATACCGACCGAAGGTATCACCGTCCGCGTCAGTCATTCCTCGGAATATAAGGATCCGCTTGACGGGAGAAAGTCATACGGATATATCGTCAGCGCAGAGAACTGCACTCTGCGCCCCGCTGAAGAGCGGGAGGTGACATTCTGCTGAAAGGGATACCTCCATAAATTAACAGTTGACATTTATTGCAAAATGTGGTATAATATCAGAAATCTTAAAAATAAGGAGGATACGGTTATGGCAAAATGGGTATGTCCCGTATGCGGTTATGTTCATGAGGGAGACGCTCCCCCGGAGAAGTGCCCCCAGTGCAAGGTCCCCGGCGACAAGTTCAAGAAAGTCGATGAGGAAGCATCCGTAAAGTGGGCTTGCGAACACGAGGTCGGCATAGCAAAGGCTATCGAGGACGCTGAGATCGTTCAGGGTCTGCGCGAGAACTTCAACGGCGAATGCTCCGAGGTCGGAATGTATCTCGCAATGTCGAGAGTTGCTGACAGGGAAGGCTATCCCGAAGTAGCAGAAGCGTACAAGCGCATCGCATTCGAGGAGGCTGAGCACGCAGCTAAATTCGCAGAGATGCTTGGTGAGGTCGTTTCGGCATCTACCAAGGAAAATCTCGAAAAGCGCGTAATGGCAGAGAGCGGCGCCTGCGAAGGCAAGCTCAACCTTGCAAAGCGCGCAAAGCAGCTTGATCTTGACGCAGTTCATGATACAGTACATGAAATGGCTAAGGACGAAGCACGTCACGGCGCAGCATTCAAGGGACTGCTCGACCGCTATTTCGGAAAGTGAGTAACAGATATGAGTTTTAATGAGATCCTGACAAAAATACGCGACAAAGCGTCAAAAACTGATGTATCCGGTGTGGAGTTCCTTGCAGTGCAGGTAAATGTCATCGGAGAAAACTGCGGTGTTTTCTACATCGAAGTAAAGGGCGGAAGTGTTTCCGTTGAGCCTTATGAGTACAACGACAGACAGTGCCGCATAATCATTACAGCGGATGATCTCGTCAGCCTGATGAATAACAAGCTTGACCCCGTGGATGCCTATAATAAGGGCAGGATACAGGTCGAGGGCGATCTCATGAAGGCGCTCGATTTCTCCAACGCAGTAAAGGGCTGAGCCGCTGAACGTACAACAGAATAAACAAAGACCGCGTTTGTTATCTGATAAAGTAACAAACGCGGTCTTTTTGCCGTAATATGTTCATTCCGGCGGGCAGAGGATGCTGTGTCGGCATATCTGTCCCGCTGACTGTAAATGCTCTTATTCGTTGGGATCGATATACTTCCAGTAGCCCTTCAGATAAACGCCGCCCGAAATTATCGTGAGCAGTGCCGATATCCATATAAGCACCTGCTCTGTGATGAAAGCCCATGCGGGGAGCTCTGCGGCGGGATGCCAGAGTATCGCGAAGAAAAGTATCACCCCGATAGCGACCATCGTGAACGCCGTTTTCAGCTTGCCCCATATGCCCGCAGCGACAACTACGCCCTCGGAAGCGACCGTCAGACGGAGCCCCGATACCATGAATTCCCGCGCGATTATTATCAGCACCGGCACCGCTCCCGCAAGCCCGAGCTTTACAAAGCACACCAGCGCAGAGATGACAAGCACCTTGTCCGCAAGAGGGTCAAGGAATTTTCCGAAATTGGTGACAAGGTTCCTGCTGCGCGCGATGTGCCCGTCGAGCGCATCAGTGATGCTCGCCGCCGCAAATACCGCGAGAGCCCACACCGCACTGTACGGCACTATATCGGTGAGCAGGAAGAACACAAAAAACGGCACGAGTATCACACGCATCAGCGTCAGCTTATTCGGCAGATTCATCGCACATCTCTCCTATCAGGTCATAATCCATTACGGAATCTATCTTCACGTTGACGAGATCGCCCATGACAGGCTTTTTCCCTGCCGCCGTGAAGAATACCTTTCCGTCGATGTCGGGGGCGTCCATAGCCGAGCGCCCGAAATAACATTCACCGTAGCGGTCAAAGCCCTCGGTAATGACTTCAAGCGTCTGCCCGATGAACTCCTCATTTTTTTCCGCCGAGATGACCATCTGCTGTTCCATTATGATCTCGGCGCGTTTTTCCTTGATATCTTCATCTATCTGACCGTCCATAGCCGCCGCGGGAGTGTCCTCCTCGGCAGAATAGGTGAAGCAGCCGAGGCGGTCGAACCTCATGTCGCGCACAAATTCCGAAAGCTCGGTGAACTGCTCCTCTGTCTCCTGCGGAAAGCCCGTTATGAGCGTGGTGCGTAGAATTATCCCCGGCACCTTTTCGCGGATATGCGACATCAATGCGCGCAGGCTCTCATTGCTCCCGCTGCGGTGCATATTCCTGAGCACCTCCGCATTGCAGTGCTGTATCGGTATATCGAGATATTTCACGAGCTTTTCCTCGGATGCCATAACATCAAGAAGCTCATCGGTGATCCTTTCGGGGTAGCAGTACAGCACACGTATCCAGTGCAGCCCGTCTATCGCGCACAGCCTTTTCAGCAGCTCCGGCAGAAGGCTCTTTCCGCCGAAGTCCTCACCGTAGCGTGTGGTGTCCTGTGCGATGACCACAAGCTCGCGGACGCCGTCCTCCGCAAGCCCGCGCGCCTCTTTGATGAGCTCGTCCATGGGGACGCTGCGGTATTTTCCGCGTATCCGGGGTATCGCGCAGTATGAGCAGCGGTTGCTGCATCCCTCGGCTATCTTGAGATATGCATAGAACGGCAGCGTGGTCTGTATGCGCTTTCCTGTGAGTGCAAGCTGCTCACAGGGCGAGAAGTGTTCGGCGGGCTTGCCGGAAATATCGGCGGTGACCTCCCCGACTATTTCCGCGATATCGCTGTTGCAGCCGAGGCTCACGACAGCGTCCGCTTCGGGCAGTTCTCCCGCTATCTGACCGCGGTAGCGTTCAGCGAGGCAGCCGGTTATTATTATCTTCCTGATGCGCCCTTCCTTTTTGAGCGCACCGAATTCAAGTATAGTCTCTATTGCTTCTTCCTTTGCGGACTGTATAAATCCGCAGGTGTTGACGATGACCACATCGGCGAGTGCTGCGTCGCCGACGAGCTCATATCCCGCTTCTTTCAGTTTATAAAGCATTCTTTCGGCATCGACCTGATTTTTTGAACAGCCAAGCGATACCATCCCTACTCTGACAGACATATTATTCCTCCGTAGTTATTTATGCGGCAGTAATACCGATTACGATTATATAACAAAATCGCGCACTTGTCAATCGAAATAAGCAACAAGACCATTATCGATCGTTAAAAGTGTCTTATGACTTCAAAGCGCTCCAGAGTATAATCGTCATGCTCCGAAATGCCGCCCTTGCGCATGGCTATCGAGATCTGCTCATCTACGGTATCTACCCCGTCGAGATCGGGCAGCAGCAAGCCGCGCTTGTATCCGCACGATACTATCACGCCGTACCGCTTCACATCGAGCATATCCCGCGATGCTATCGGCTCGGGCGCGCTGAGTATATCCACATTTATATCGAGAAATTCGAGCTCGTCCGCAGTTATCGGTTCAAAGCGCGGGTCGCGCGATGCCGCGCTTATCGCATTTCCGATTATCTCCTCCGCGATGTTCTTTTTTGTGGGGAGTATCGTTCCGATGCAGCCGCGCAGCTGTCCGAGCTTGTGTATCGAAACGAACGCACCCGCGCGTTCCTTTTTCATTTCGGCGGGCAGGTCGGACGGCGCCTTTATAGTTTTGCCTGTCCTGACGAAAGTCTCGACCGTTTCGCGCGCAAGACGCACATACTCATCGGCGCCCGACTTGGCAGCTTTTTTCTTTTCAAGGTATTTTGCAAGGAACATCCTCTCCGGGTCATCTCCTTCCGGAATGAACGAACATATCCCATAACCCACGCCGGTCACGTCCTCGTGGGAATACACCTCTGCCTTCACGGAGGTGCCGTCGAGCGCGCCCGCCATTATCACGAACGAGCGGTGACCGCACTCCGCGGCTTTATTGCAGAAGTGCTCGTCAAATCCGAGCAGCTCACCGAAATCCGCACGCGAGCATACATCCATAAGGCGCTCATCATACTGCGGACCCTCCGGCGCAAAACCGTACGGACCGTACTCCTGCAATTTATGCGAAAGGTCGCCGCTTGCCACATAAACGACATTCCTGCCGATGTCGGCTGTCGTTTTACGTATAAGCTGCCCGAAAGCGTAATGCTCAGCAAGGGACAGCCCCGAAAGCCCTGTCCTCACGATGCGGCAGTGCGGATATTTCTTCCGTATGAAATACAGCGGCACCATAGTGCCGTGGTCGAGCGACGGGTCGCGTTCGCCCATAGTGCCCGCCGGAAAGCTGTTCTCACGGCACAGCTTTTCGAGTGCATCCACAAATTCGGTGTCGTATTCCTCATCAAATCTCACCTCGGGCGCACCAAACCGCGAAAAGCTGCCCGAAGCCCCCTTGCCGGGCGATATATGGAAATAATCGGCATACATCACCGAATGAGGGCTGGAAATAATGATAGTCTCCGGCTTCAGTGCAGCTATCTCTGCGGCGGCGCGCTCGTATGAAGCAATGGTCACTGCGACCTGCTTTTCGCCGCCCCTGCCCACCTGCGGAACTATCAGCGGCGGATGCGGTACCATGAATGCGGCTGTTATCGGCATGGTGATCAACTCCGTTCTTATTATTTCTTCGGCGATTATTTATCGATAAAATCAAATATAACATAAAGCTGTATCTATCGGAAAATGT
>CAMVPV010000131.1 GCA_947169455.1 uncultured Clostridia bacterium
CCATGCTATCAGCATGAGAAAATCGGGGATATGGTATTTTATCATACAGAACGTCCTTTCAGTTTTTCCGTGAGAGCGGCGTAATCGCCGAGGGTGAGCTGTTCGGGGCGGGCACCCGCCGAAAGACCGCACTCCTCCATTGCGGCGATGATATCCGCCTTGGGTATGTCCGCCGATGAGGATATCGCATTCGCGGCGGTCTTGCGGCGCTTCGAGAATGCACCGCGTATTATGCGGAACATCAGCTTTTCGTCGGTAACCGCCGGCGGTCCCTTTCGGATATTGAAGCGTATCACCGAGGAATCGACATTCGGCGCGGGCATGAAGCTGCCGCGGGAAACATCGAAAAGCACCTCCGGCTCGGAGAAGTACCGCACGGCGTATGTCACCGCGCCGCATTCGCGGGTGCCGTCGGCAGCGCACAGGCGGCGCGCCGCCTCCTTCTGCACCATCACCGTGACCGTATCTATCGGCAGGCGTTCTTCAAGCAGCCGCATTATCACGGGCGATGTGATATAGTACGGCAGATTTGCACACACCGACACTGAAAGCCCGTCAAATTCGGTGCGTATCAGCTCATGCAGGTCGGTCTTCATGATATCCGCATTCACCACGCGGATATTTCCGAAGTCCGCGAGAGTCTCATCCAGCACAGGCAGCAGGCGGGCATCTATCTCGACGGTGACGACCTTATCCGCGCGCAGTGCAAGCTCTCTTGTGAGAACTCCGACGCCCGCGCCTATCTCGATGATCCCGGTGCCGGGGGCGGCTCCGCCCATTTCGGCTATCCTCGGGCACACCGAAGGGTTTATAAGGAAATTCTGCCCGAGCGCCTTGGAAAAATTTGTCCCGTGGCGCTGCATAACTTCCCGTATATACTTTATATCAGTCAGCTTTTCCATAGTTGATGATTCTCCGTTACTGGCTTTTTTTACTGTTATTATTCTATATTATTTTTTCCGGAATGTCAATACAGGGGTGCAGAGGTCGGTTTCTTACGGTCAGTTATTACTTCGGCAATTATATAATTTGAGTATTACCATAACTGACCGTTGTATTTCTGAAAGCGGTATTATTTGGAAATCAAATATTTTAATTGCCGAAGTAATAATGATCGATAATTGAGCAGAACGGGACGGTGAATACAGATCAACAAAACATAAGCCGTATAATTGTAATTTATACACAAAACAAAGCGAGAAAAAATTACTGATTATTACGATTTACACAATTTGTTTACATAGTATCAATTATTATAGCAATATTATGTATGTAATAATGTGATATAATCATAATGGATATAGTTTACACTGTATTCCTCTGTCATAAATTCATATAAAAATAGTATGGAACAGTGATATTTATGAATAAAAAAATTCATGCCAAACTGCTCTATGATGATAAAATGTCGCTGAATGAGATTTCCGAAAGGCTTTCCGGAAAATTCACCATCCCCCAATGGACGATATTTATCTTCATAGCATTGTATTTTGTCTTTTCAACACTGATAAAGACTTTTTCCATGTCGGATATGGTCTTTATCATCAACGGCACCTATACGCCGCTGTCCTCCTTTGTGGGCGTTATCGCGCTTGCACAGAACGCTGTTCTCATCCTCACAGCGCTGCTGTACGGAAAAAAGGGCTTTTTTGTCTCCCTCGGACTTATTTTGTTCGGCACCGTGACAGTGTCGATCACCATACTGTACCGTCACGTTTATTCCTCTATCAACGGTCTGTTCTCCTATATCATAGCACTCGGCATAATCATATTCTTCTATCAGTATAACAAAAAACTTGAAAAATATCAGAACGAGATATCCGCGCAGGCTGTCACCGATTCACTCACCGGTCTGCCAAACCGCCGCGCCGGCATCAATATGGTCAAGTTCCTCACCGAGAACTGCGATGATTTCGCACTTGCCATAATAGATATACGCAATTTCAAGAATATCAACGAAACACTCGGTCATACCGCCGGCAACAGCGTTCTCACCGAAATCGCCGCCCGCCTGAGGAATATCGCCGAGGGCAGCCACACCGGCACAAAAGACTTCATCGCACGCTACGGCGGAGACGAATTCGCCGTTATCATCAGGAACTACAACAGCGAAGCCGATATACTCGATACCATAAGGTCATATATCGAAGCCATAAACCAGCGCATAGACATCAGCGATTTTGAATACTTCTCCACCGCTGTCTGCGGTTTTACCGTGTTCCCCGATGATTCAAGAGACGCCGATACGCTTTTCTCCTTCTCGGATAATGCACTGTATGCCGCAAAGCATTCCGCAGAGACCAATATCTGCCGCTATATCCCCGAAATGAGCAGGGACAGCGAACGCGCGCTCGAGCTTGAAAGGCTCGTCCGCAAGGCACTTGATGACGACCGCGTCACCTTCAATCTCCAGCCGCAGTACGATATCGACCACAATCTGTGCGGATTTGAAGCACTCGCACGTATGCACGACTCCGACGGCAGATTCGTCAGCCCCGGGGATTTCATTCCCGCCGCCGAAAAAGCCGGTATAATCGACCAGATAGACCGCCGCGTGATACATCGCTCCGCAGAGTTCTTCGGCGAGATCATACGTGAGACAGGCAACTCAGATATCACTCTCAGCGTGAACGTTTCCGTCCTGCACCTGCTCCGCAAGGATTTCATCAGTGAGCTGAAGGATATACTCCAAAAGTACGGAATACCGCCCTCTCAGCTTGAAATAGAGATAACCGAGTCGGTAATGGTCGGCTCTGCCGAAAAGGCGATACAGCGCATCGAGGAAATAAAGGATATGGGTCTGAAGATAGCTATCGATGACTTCGGCACCGGCTATTCCTCGCTCAGCTACCTCAACAGCTTCCCCGCAGATGTGCTCAAGGTCGATAAGTCGTTCATCGACAAGATGAACACCAGCGATTCCTGCCGGCAGTATGTCTCCTCTATCATCTCTATCGGTCATATCATGAACTTCCGCGTTATCTCCGAGGGCGTCGAGGAGCCCGATCAGCTCGATACCCTGCGCGATATCGGCTGCGATATGATACAGGGATATATATGGGGACGTCCGCTCCCCCCGGACGACGCAGGTTCTCTTGTAAAGGATCAGTCCAAATAATAACACGGCGCTTCACTGTAACAAAACAGCGGAGCGCCTTTTTTATGCTTTATACTGTTTTCTGCCGTACATCCCTATGACCGTGATGCTTTTTTTCACAGCTCCGCCGCATAATAGATATCCGCCGACATATCCCTGTGATATACCTCATAGATGCGCCCGGACAATACTATCCCCGAGCTCTCTGCATACTCCCGCAGGATGCGGTGGGCTTTCCATATCCCGGAGAAACCGCCCGTGAAACGGATATGTATGCATTTCTCCCCCGTTATCTCCAGCACATCTTCCCCCGTGTGCTCCGATACCGGGAGACAGGTCTTCATTGAAAAACCTTCCTCATCATCCAGTCTGTCATATATGACAAAATGGTCGCCTGCGATCTTCAGCCCTTCCCGTGATGCTCTTTCATACAGCTTTCCGACCGACATCCCGAGGTTTTCCCTGTCGGTATTCTCACATACGTAAATACACCTGCATCCCTCAAACGACCTGTGATCTGCACGGTCAGCATCTGATGCGGCATCATCCTGTCCGTTTGCCGACTGATATTCCCTCATTTCATCCAACAGCTGACCCGTCTCGCTTATCCTGCTCTCTATGATCTCATTTTCGCTCACACTGCCGTCCAGTATCTGCCTTATCTCGAAAAGCGATAATCTCAGCTTTCTGAACCGTTTTATCCTTTCCAGCGTTTCAAGCTGTTTCTCGTCATAATAGTGATAACCGTTATCCTTATTGATATATACGGGCAAAAGCAGCCCCTCCTCCTGATAGAGCCTGAGCGCCTTTCTTCCGACATTGCCCATAACGGCAAACTGACCTCTTGTGATCATTGCTGATGCACCTTCTTTCTGCGTACTTTTCCGGCTGCGCCCAAAAATCCGATATGCAGCGGCAAAATGCTGTACAGAGGATAATGCTCATATTTCCGGTATCCGTCCCTGCGATAGAATTTTTCCGCTGCATCGCAGACCGAAGCGATACAGTCCTCATTCAGTGCTTTTCCCAGCTCCGGAGAAGCATACCTCGGCGCTCCGATATGACCGTATCCTCCCATAGCCGCAAGCTGACGCTTTACGGATATCATGTCCCTGTCAGTGATATCAGTATCAGGCAGTTCCCTGTAATCCGGCTTTACATGACCGGGAGCGATATCCAGCAGGCTCGATGTCTCTATCCATCCCGCATGAAAGTCATTTCCGTGTTCCTTTTCAAACTTCTCCAGCCCGGACTGCCGTTCTGCCGATGCTCCCATGAATATCTGCCCCATAGGCGCTATCGCACACAGCCCGTTTCTTTTATTGATCTTCCTTACGGCTTTTTCGACTGCTATCTGATGCTGAGGGTCTGCGTGAGAAGCTATGACGATGATATTCCGGAAACCCATGCAGCACAGACTTTCCAGAACGGCAAAGGTCACATCAAGGACGGTCTTCATAGTAAAATGGACTGAACCGTAAAATTCATTCACGGATGCTGCCGCTATCGGAAAGGACGGCAGGTAATAGCATTCTGTACCAAGTCTCTGCTCCAGCGCCTTCATCGCTCCCCTGCTCCAGTGCTCCCCCTCTATGATATCCGTTGCGAGCGGGAGATGCTTTCCGTGCTCCTCTATCGGAGCAAGAACGACAAATACCATGCTTTTACCCTTGTCGATATCCCTGACCTCCTGCCAGGTAAGCAAACTGAGATCCTTCATGTTCTTTCCTCCTTTTCTTTATTACGTACATATCATATACCCGGTCTTTACGGCAAGGTCAATATTTTTTGCGTTAACTGTATGTAAACAAAATATTAAGAGAACGCGGAGCATTATATTGACAAGACCGTGGGTATTGCGGTATAATGGGTATGATGATCACTACCCACAACTTAAGCGTAAAACGCGGCGTAAGCCGCGAGTAAAGTTTTC
>CAMVPV010000132.1 GCA_947169455.1 uncultured Clostridia bacterium
CCTTTGCGTCCAGCGTGAAGATACGCATATCCTCGGTGTAATCCTCGGTGCAGCCGGTTATCCAGTTCCAGCGGCTGTACTCTTTTCTGATCTGTTGTTCGGTGATAGCCATTTTTTTGTACCTCCCAAATTCTTATGTCTCCCCGAAAGGAGAGAAAATTATTTACAGGATACCATTGATGATCTGTGATATCAAAGTGTCCTCCGGATGTTATGAAGCAGCGCACAGCATGATTGACAAGACGATATGGAATGTGATATAATTTATAATCGGGTAAGGATAACTGTCAGCGGTCAGAGAAAGGCAGATGAACGGCAGGCTGAAAAGCAGCCTGCAGCAGTGTCCTTGCAGAACTGACGCATAATGATGCAGATCACATGAGGGACGGCGGCTCAGCCGCCGCTCCCGTCATTGACAGAAAACAGTATAAGAAAGATCGGTGTATTTATGGAATATCTGAAAAATGTCTTCAGGGTACTGAAGGCGAAGATAAATGAGAATCCCGGCAGACAATGCAAGAAGAATGTCGCTGTGTCTGTGATAGTTTGTCTGTCTGCGGGCATAATGCTCATAATGAACATAATACGTCATTCCACCCTTATGACCATTACATCCCTGATACTTGTGGGAGGATTTGCCGTTACCGGGATCACAGCCGGAGTTTTCAGAAAAGGCAGGATATCCTCGGTCATCATGGCGATAATACTCACCGGCGTATTCACTGTGTTCCCGATATCGGGCGGCAATGAGGGATTTGCCGTTCTGTGGCTCCTGCTCATACCGCTTTTCAGCATAAGCCTTTTCGGGCTTGAGATAGGCATCGGCATGAACATATATTTTACCGCACTGGTGCTGGTATTGTTCTATACGCCCATGAGAGTATATATCCGGGATCTATATACAGATAATTTCATACACCGCTTTCCGATCCTTTTTCTTGCGGATTCGTTTACGGCGCAGTTCGTTTCGCTCAGCTCGGAATACTATTACAGGATCACCCGCCTGCAATTATACACGGATGACATGACGGGCGCATACAACAGAAAATATTTCATTGAAGCGCTCGAAGATCCCGATGTGCTGAAGGATGATCTGTGTATGATCGAGATCGATATAAACGGGCTGAAGGAAGCCAACGATACGCTCGGCCATGCGGCAGGCGATGAGATGATATGTGCAGTTCCGGTGTTCGCAAGAAAAGCCTTCGGCGATGATGTCATCATATCAAGAATGGGCGGAGACGAATTTGCGATCCTTACATACGGAAGCAGCGATGATATCGCGGAAAAAGTGAAAAAGATGAAAAGATCTGCCGCGGAGCACAAAGGAAAATATCTGGATGAGATGCATATTTCCGCAGGATATGCCTGCAGAGCCGAATACCGCGATCTTGATCCGGAAGGGCTTCTGCAGAAAGCGGACAAGTTCATGTATGAGGACAAGGCAGCCTATTACAGGCAGAAGGGCAATGACAGACGGAGCAGATAGCAGCGTACAGGAGCTGTATCCGGTCATATCTGCTTTGCCGTGTGGTCAGATCGCCGATCCGCCGCCGGGGTTATCCTCGATGTAGTGTTCCCGCACATTGCCGAGAAAACGGTTCAGCAGGAAGAACAGCCCATATACAGCCGCCCCCGATATATTCGTGACGATAAATTCGGGAACGAATACGTCCGAGAATATCCTGCCGCCGCCGTCATATCCCCACATAAGATAGAAGAACAGGTAGTGCAGCAGCCCCTGAACGAGCACAGCCGCAAGGTCGAGCAGGAGAAAGTTCAGCAGCTTCTTGTGCAGATAGAAGCAGAACACCAGCGCGGTCATCATCGCGCAGAAGCCGATGATTATCCCGTTGAAGCTGATGAGCGTTCCCGATGCCCTGTCGAGCAGAAGACCGCAGAAGCATCCGTAGAAAGCACAGTACACCGGCGACGACGATTCAAATACCGCCGCCCCGACGGCAGCAGGGATAAGTATCAGCGGCACTGCGCCGGAAAATTTTACCGTTGTCATAAGTATATAGAAAAGCGCAGCTATCACAAAATAGAGTATTCTTCTTGCGATAGTATTGCGCCTTTCCTTTCTGATCTTCAGGTCGATATTCATTTTTCTCATGGCGATCCTTCTCCGTCCGCACTGACGGTGCTTTCCGACTGTGTTTCCGTTTTCGCATCACCGTCAAATTCGGCAGCGCGTGCGGCATCGTCCTCTCCGAAAGCCATGACAGACCTTGTCCTTTCCGTGTCGCCGGAAGCAGCGCCGTTTTCGGCGGTGGGCTTCACATCAAATCCCGTGACGGCAAAGACCCCGGAAACGGTCTTGGGATCGACCGCAGGCTTTATCACAGCATACATGGAAAGCCCGCTGTCCTCCATGCACACCTGTTCTACCGTGCCCACAAGCTGTTCGGCGGGGTAGTTCGCGCTGCCTGAGGTGATTATTATGTCACCCGGTGCGATATCGGCGGTCTTGTCGATATACTTCATGAGACAGCAGCCCTTTGAAGCTGCGTCGGTGTCGCCCTCGATTATACCGGCAGCCTTTGTGCGCAGAGAATACACGCCTATCACGGTCTTTGGGGAATAGAGCGTCCGCACCCTGGAAACGCTGCTGCCGACGTCATAGCACACGCCGACTATCCCCTCGGAGGTTATCACGGGGTCGTAGGGCTTTATCCCGTCGTCCGAGCCCTTGTCTATCGTGAAGGACGCGAACGGGTCGTTCGTTGTGCGTGCTATCACTGAGCAGGGCGGTGAGAACGAAAAGCTCTCATATTCGCGGCTGAGCTCAAGCATGGCGCGCAGATCTTCATTTTCCTGCTTCACACGTTCATAGTCTATGATGTTGTTGTACATCTGATTGAGCTGCGCGCGGAGCAGCTTGTTGTCATTGTAATATTTCTCGGCGTTCACCAGCATATCTATCGATGAGGTGACCTTTTCCGAGATGGAATAGGAAAGCTTCTGAAAAGGTTCGGTGATCTTTCCCCAGACAGAAGCTCCTTTCTCCGCGTACCCGCCTGTGGTAACGGAGTATATCATAAATCCCAGCAGCAGCGCCATAAAAGCAGCTATCAGCTTGAAGCGTATGCTGTGAAAAAAGTCTTTTATACGATCAGCTCCTCCTGCAAGAGGTCAGATAATATGAGATCAGTAGTATCCCTGATAGCTCGATTCATCAGCGAGCACCTCGCTCAGCCTGTCGAGCTCCTCAAGCACCCTGCCGGTGCCGTCCGCAACGCAGTCGAGCGGCTTTTCGGCGATGAGCACGGGCATACCGGTCTCACGGTTGATGAGTTTGTCGAGCCCCATTATCAGTGCGCCGCCTCCCGCAAGTGTGATGCCCTGGTCTATGATATCTGCGGCGAGCTCGGGCGGGGTCTTTTCGAGGGTATTCTTTATCGCTTCGACGCCGTGCCCGCGCGGTTCGGTGAGTGCCTCGCGGATCTCGGAGGAGGTTATCGAGATATTTTCGGGCAGACCGTTGAGGAGGTTGCGCCCCTTGATATCCATAGCCTCTTCCTTTTCGGAGGGGAACGCCGAGCCGATCGCTATCTTGATATTCTCGGAGGTGCGTTCGCCGATGAGCAGGTTATACTTTTTCTTGATATAGTTGGTTATCGCCTGATCGAAGGAATCTCCGGCTATCCTTACCGAGCGCGAGATCACGATCCCGCCGAGGGATATGACAGCAACTTCGGAGGTGCCGCCGCCGATATCGACGATCATCGAGCCGGTCGGTTCGGACACGGGCAGTCCTGCGCCGATAGCCGCCGCCATAGGCTCCTCTATTATGCTGACGCGCCTCGCGCCTGCATTTTCGGCAGCCTCACGGACAGCACGGCGTTCAACTGCGGTAACTCCGGATGGTATGCATATAATAACGTTCGCCTTTGTGAAAAGCGTTCCGCGCAGTGCCTTGCGGATGAATTCCTGAAGCATTATCGTGGTGAGGTCGAAATCAGCGATAACGCCGTCTTTAAGGGGCCTCACCGCAACAATCGAGCCGGGTGTGCGTCCGATGACGTCCTTAGCCTCCTGACCGACATACTTTGCCTGTTCGGTGCGGGTATCAACGGCGACGACGGACGGTTCGCGGATAATGATGCCCTTGCCCCGCATATAAACGAGGGTATTCGCCGTACCCAGATCTATTCCGATATCCTTTGTGAACATAAAATTACGGCTCCTTTTGCTTTTGTCTGAGATCATCTGTATCTTTATCTCATTCTACACATATAATTTTCATAATGTAACATTTTCAGACATTTCTGCTGAAAATGGTCTGCTGTAATTTATTATACCACGTAAATCCTTTTCCTACAACATTTTTTTTGAAAATATTTTATATAATTTGAATTTGTCTCAAAAGTGCAGATATAGACATCCTTATGCGTTCTTTTTTGTTAAAATTAGCCTGTCTGGTGTCAGGGTGTCAGAGGTAAGGGATAAGAAGCTGCTGAACGACACTCAGCCATGTCCGCTCTCTGACTGCTGTTCATATTGTTAATTTTTTGTAAACTATAAATATGTATGAAACCATCACTGTCTCCGGTGTGATATAATTGCATTGAGGATGTACCGGCAGGGTGCAGAATGGGCAGCACTGTGAGAGGCAGCCGGGCAGGTCTTTTGCTTATTGATTTGACGAAAGGAGCGGCGGGGAAGCCTTCCCGCCGGGATACTTCTATGAAAGACAGACGAACGGAATTGTTCGCACAGTTTGATGAAAACGGCTTGAAGGGTCTCACGGATACGGAGACAGTTGAGCTTATACTGTATTTTTCGGGTATGCGTACCAATGTGCACGAGTGTGCGGAAAAGATCATGAAACAGTTTTTCTCGCTGAACGAGCTGCTCTGTTCGGATGTCTATGCGCTTAAGCAGGCGGGATTTACTGATTCTTCCGCCGTGCTTGTAAGGATGATATACGATCTTTACCCGGAATACAGCATGATGAAGATCAGCAGGGAGGGCGACTTTTCCGGCGCGGTGCTGAAAAAGCTTTTCCGCAGCGACTA
>CAMVPV010000133.1 GCA_947169455.1 uncultured Clostridia bacterium
GAGCGACAACGATATGGAATATGTGAAGCAGGTCAACCCCGCATGGCACAGCACGCTTGTGGAAGCCTGCATTGAGAGCGTAGTGCTCTTCCCGCTGCGTTACAACAATCAGCTGCTCGGTTTTATATGGGCTACCAATTTCGACACGCGCAATACCATGCGCATAAAGGAGACGCTCGAGCTCACCACGTTTTTCATGTCCTCTCAGATAGCGAGCTATCAGCTCGTTGAGCGCCTTAAAATGCTCAGCTATACCGATACTCTCACGGGACTGCCCAACCGCTTTGCCTGCTCCGAGTACGTTGACTCGCTCATTAAGCGCGGCGCGAGATTTACTATGGTGTCGGCAGATATCAACGGGTTCAAGAGCATCAATGATACCATGGGCTTCGATATGGGCAACAAGGTGCTCAAAAAGATCGCCTCCCGCTGGAAGAAGATAGCCGAAAACGGCATCACCGGCACTCAGGATACCGTATATCGCCTCAGCGGAGACGAATTTGCGCTGGTGATATGCGATTACCGCTCCGATGATGACGTGATGGATACCATAAAGCAGTATGAATCCACGCTCGGCAACCGCATGACGATAGACCGCTGCGACCTCTACATCAGCGCGAGCTTCGGATATGCGCAATATCCCGATGACACGCAGGCAGCCGACCCGCTGCTCTCCTATGCGTATGCTGCGATGCACGAGGTAAAGCGCCTGAACAGCAGCAATCACATACTGCGGTTCACACCCGATATGCTGAAACTGGAGCGCACGCTCGAAGTAGAGCGCAAGATACGCGATGCCCTCGAAAATGATACGGTATATTTCAATCTCCAGCCTCAGTACGATATGTCACACAGGCTGCGCGGATTTGAAGCGCTCGCCCGCATGAAGGACGCCGACGGGAACATGATCAGCCCCGGAGAGTTCATCCCCGTTGCCGAAAAGGTCGGGCTGATCGACAGGGTGGACGGCACCGTATTCCGCAAGGCAGCCGATTTCCTCGGCTCCGTGCTGAAAGGCACCGATGCTGACATCACCCTCAGCGTGAACGTTTCGGTAAGGCACCTCATGAAGAACGACTTTCTGGATGAAGTGCGCTCCGTGCTCGCGGACAGCGGGCTCTCCGCAAAGCAGCTCGAGATAGAGATAACCGAATCCATAATGATAGATTCGGCGGAAAAGGCGCTCAGCTGTATAGATGAACTGCGCGAAATGGGCATAAAGATAGCTATCGATGATTTCGGAACGGGGTATTCCTCACTCAGCTACCTGAACAAGTTCCCCGCGAACCTGCTCAAGATAGACAAATCGTTCATCGACAAGATGAACACGGGAGAATCCTCAAAGCAGTACGTTGCCGCGATAATCTCGATAGGGCACATCATGGATTTTGATGTTATCGCCGAGGGCGTTGAGGAAACGGAACAGCTCGAAACGCTGCGCAGCATAGGGTGCGATTTCATACAGGGCTATATATGGGGGCGTCCTCTGCCGAAGGAAGAAGCCGGCAAGCTCGTTAAGGAAGCACTGAACATGAGCTGAACTCCCCCTATTTTGTATAAATGAGGTGAAACTCATTATGAGATTATCACTGGGCAAAAAAATAGTCATCATGATAGTTCTGGTCGCGGTGCTGCTTATCGTTGCCTGTATCGCTGTCAGCGGCATAGTGGTGCAGAACATGATGAACAAGGAATATATCCTCACCGCCGATTCAATGGCAGCGACGGTCGCCTCGATAGTTGACGGCGACCGCATGGAGGAGATAGCGGACAAGGTGATGGATATGTACCGCGCTTCCTCCGTAAGGCTCGACAACACGAAGCAGAGCGCCCCGTCATTCGATGCCTATACAGAACAGTTCCTTCCGCTGATGCAGGATGAAGCGTATATCGATATACAGAATTCTCTGCGGAGCATTCAGGACGTGAACGAGGTGGACTGCGTATATACGCTGGGCGTTTCTCCCGAAGACCTCACGCTGGTGTATATCGTCGATGCCGCATACGATGAAGAGTTTGTCACGCCGGGGCGGTTCGACTTTGTTGAGGAGAGCTGCTATCCGTATCTTGACGACCTCACGCAGGGTTTTCCGGCGTTCATCACGAATACGAGGGAATACGGCTGGATGGTCACATCCTGCGCGCCGATATACAACAGCAGCGGAGAAGTGGTCTGTTTTGCGGCGGTCGATCTCAGCATGAACGATATAAACGGCAAGATACATGAATTCCTGCTGGTGCTGTCGGGGATACTGATATTCCTTACAGTCATTATATGCATATTCTCGATACTGTATGTAAAGCACAAGATAGTCGATCCGATAAATACACTGTCTGTAGCTGCGGAGCATTACGGAGAAAATCAGGTGAACCGCGGGCATGAGTTCAGCACGCTGAAAATACACACGGGCGACGAACTGGAGATACTTCTCGGCTCCATGGTGAAAATGGAGCGGGACATAGACAGCTACATCGAGAACCTCACACACACGCGGGAGCAGCTTTCCACGGCGAGGCAGCAGGCTGACGATATGAACGAGCTCGCACACAAGGATTCGCTCACGGGGATACGCAACCGCCTTGCCTATGACAAGGAGGTAATACGCATAGACTGCGAGCTTCAGGACGGCAAGCATGAATTCGGCATAGCAATGGTCGATCTGAACTTCCTTAAGGTGATAAACGACACGCACGGTCACAAGTACGGCAATATCGCTATAATCACGCTCTGTCAGATGATATGCGAGATATTCCGTCATTCGCCGGTATTCCGCATAGGCGGCGATGAATTTGCGGTGATACTGAAAAATCACGATTACAACAATATCGATGCGCTTGTAAAGAAGTTCAACCGGCAGATAGAGCTTCTGAGGGAGGATGAATCTCTGCAGCCGTGGGAACAGGTATCTGCGGCGATAGGGTATGCTGTGTTTGACCCGTATTCCGACCACTGCGTGGAGGATGTTTTCAAACGGGCAGACTTCAATATGTACGAGCGCAAGAAAGAGATGAAGGCTCAGCGCAAGTAAAAATTGACAATGGAAAATTGACGTCCGACCGTCAATACAATGCCGCGGCTGTCCGGTGTGGACTGCCGCGGTCACTGTTTTTATTCCATGGCTTGCGGGCTGCGTTTTGAATAAAATGAGAAAAATATATTGAATTTCATATAATAATATGTTATACTCAAATCATAAACAAACAAAGGAGGATAACAGCCGTGTATGTACCTTCACCCGCAGATACGAGCAGTATCGTGTTTGACAGTGATATAGAGGAGCTTATCGAGAAGATAGCCGAGAATGTTCATGAGGTATGGGCGAAAAACAGGGCAGATGAGGGCTGGACGTATGGTGCGGAAAGGAACGACGCACTGAAGCAGACCCCCTGCCTTGTGCCGTATTCCGAGCTGCCCGAGATAGAAAAGGACTACGACCGCCATACCGCCGCCGAAACGCTCAAGCTGATAATCAAGCTGGGCTACCGCATCGAAAGGCAGGAGAACTGAATGAGACTGAACAGACTTCTTGATTACAGCGATATCGCGATACAGTGCCACGACTTTCCCGACGCCGATACCATAGCATCGGGATTTGCCGTATATAAATACCTTAAAGCCAACGGAAAGGAGCCCGTGCTTTTCTATGCGGGGCGCAGCAGGATTCAGAAGGCGAATATGCGCATAATGGTCGATCATCTTAATATACCGGTGCAGTATCTCACCGCGCTCGACCATGTGCCGGAAATGCTCGTTACGGTCGATTGCGCATACGGCGAGAGCAATGTGCAGCATATCGACGCGGAAAACACCGCAGTTATAGATCACCATATCTGCCGCAGGGAGCTTCCGGAGCTGAACGAGGTGCGGAGCGGCTACGGCAGCTGTGCCGCGGTGCTGCGTCAGATGCTCATGGATGAGGGCGTGGATATCAACGCGGACAGGGAACTCGCGACCGCGCTGTATTACGGTCTGTTTATGGACACCAATATGTTCGCGGAGATAGGTCACCCCGCGGACAAGGATCTGCGCGACCTCACCCTCTATGATGAGGGGCTTATACTTCTGCTGAAAAACTCCAACCTCACCGACACCGAAATGACGATAGTCGCCGATGCGCTGAAAAACTGCGTATATATAAGGGAATACGACCTCGCGGTGAGCTGTGCAAGGCAGTGCGACCCCAATATACTCGGCTTCATCAGCGATCTCATAATACAGATAGACACGGTGGGGTGCTGTGTGGTGTTCAGTCAGAACCCCGCGGGATACAAGATGTCTGTGCGGAGCTGCAGCGACACCGTGAACGCCGCCGATCTCGCAAAATATATCGCCGACGGCGACGGCGGGGGACACTCGCAGAAGGCGGGCGGATTCATAAATCATGTTATCGTCGGGGAGGAAGACCCCATGACATTCGTTACCGAGAAAATGGTATCATATCTGCGGGATGCCGACGTGCTTTATGCGGGCAGGGATCATATCGGCACCGACGGCACGAAGCTTTACCGCAAGCGCGACAACGTGCTGGGGTATATCCCATCGACCGCACTGACGCAGAGCGGCGGCGAGCTGCTGATACGTATGCTCGAAGCTGATACGGTGATAAAGGCGGACGAGGACGTATATATCATGGTAGGCGTGGCAGGCGAGGTGTATCCGATAGGCAGGGATGTGTTTGAAAAGCGCTATGCCCCGTGCGATGAACGGATATCCTGCACTTATGACTATGTGCCGTCGGTGATAGACAAGGCGAACAAGACGAGGATACCGCTCACCGAGCGCATACACAGCTGCCGTGCGCTCAGCAGCTCGGAGATAATGGCAAAGCCGCTCGTGAAATATACGAAGGTGTTCACGCAGTGGAGCACGAACGGCTTTCTGTACGGCGAGCCGGGCGATCATATAGCTGCGCGCGCGGACGACGACACGGATTTCTACATCATCAAGAAGGATGTATTTTCCCGGCTGTATGAGGATGCATAAAACCGCCGCCCCCCGTGTATTCAC
>CAMVPV010000134.1 GCA_947169455.1 uncultured Clostridia bacterium
GCCCTGCAAGAGAGGGCGTCCCCCTTCCCCAAAATCCTTAAGTTGTAGATAGTGCATTATTAGGGCATAATATATAAAAGAAACGTTTTTACGTTGTTAAATATGTAGAAAAAATCTACACAATTTTGAAAACCGTTGAATTTTAAAGATACGTGTGGTATAATGGTATAAAGGTTTCTTGTGCACTGTGCACGTAAATTCGGATTACCGGTGGAGTAGGAGAGTGTGTGTATATGCCTTTGATCGGAGTTGACAGAAGCAAATGCGTGGGCTGCAACGCCTGCATAAGGGCTTGTCCCGCCCCCGAAGCGAACAAGACCGCTTTGGATGAGGAGACGGGTCAGTCCTATACAGTCATCAACCACGATAAATGTATAGGCTGCGCCGAATGTATCAAGACTTGTCAGCACGGCGCAAGATATTACGAGGACGACCTCGAAAAATTCCTGCGTGACATTAAGAACGAAAAGATAGTTGTTATCGTTGCGCCCGCCATGAAGACCGCCTTTCCCAAAAAGTGGAGGGGTATTCTCAACTGGCTCCGCAGTGAGGGCGTTTCCGCCATTTATGACGGCTCTCTCGGCGCGGATATCTGTTCGTGGGCTCACCTGAAATATCTGGAGACTCACCCCGGAAAGAAAATAATCACCCAGCCCTGTGCTGCTATCGTCAATTATATAAAGAAGTATCATAACGAGATGCTTCAGGATCTCTCTCCGATACAGAGCCCGCTGTGCTGCGAGGCTATCTATCTGAAGGAGTACAACGGCGTAAAGCACAAAATGGCTGCACTGACACCCTGTATCGCAAAAAAGGACGAATTTGACGAAACGGGTCTTATCCAGTATAATATCACCTTCAACAAGCTGGCGGAGTATCTCGAAAAGAAAAAGGTTTCCGTTCAGGAGGATGCACAGTTTACATATCAGTATAACTTCAATGACGTGCAGGGAACTCTCGGCGGCATCTACCCCCGCCCCGGCGGACTCCGTGACAACCTGTGGTACAAGGATCCCGACCTCAATATCACCACATCCGAGGGCGCCCACAAGGTATATCCCGAGCTGGATATGTACTCGCAGACAGCAGCCTCGATGCGCCCCGATGTTTTCGACGTGCTGAGCTGTGAGTTCGGATGCAACACGGGTCCCGGCTCCGGCTACAAGACCGATATCTTCAATATCATGTCGATAATGCGCAGCGTAGAGATAGAGTCCAAGAAGGTCAGAAGAGAAGGCAAGGGCAGGCTCTTCGGCGGCAGAGACAAGCTTTACGATGACTTCGACAAGATGTTCGATTATGTCAAGTTCATAAGGGTATATCAGTCCAACGCCAAAGTGCCCTATGTCCCCAAGGATGCCGATCTCGAACCCGTATTCAAGTCGATGGGCAAGCTGACCGAAGAGGACAGACACTACGACTGCCACGCCTGCGGATACAAGTCCTGCCGCGAAATGGCGACCGCTATCTACCGCGGGCTCAATATCCCCAACAACTGCATCGTGTATGCAAAATCCGCGCTCCAGACCCGCTATTCGCAGGTGGAGAACGTTTCAAAGAGCGTGGGCGATTTCGCAAACAAGCTCACCGCCGATATCGAGAATATCTACGCGAGCCTGCTCTCCATAGATGAGAGGAACAAGCAGGGTCTGAAATATACCGGCGTTGTGGATAATCTGCTGAAGCAGGTCATCGGGAAGTATCAGGGCGAGACCGAAATGGACGAGAGCCAGATAGCCGAGCTCGTTATGGTGCTCGAAAAGCTTCAGGGCTCACTGAAGGTCATGAACGAGATAACCACCGATACCGCAACTAACTCCGCTTCGATACGCGAGGCTATGGAGGAAGTTGCCAATGCGACCATGGAGCTTTCACGCATGGTCGGCGAGCTGGTAAATCAGTTCGAGGGCAAGGGCGAATAAAAGTTATCATGAACGTATGCATTTTGCCGCTTTTTCGGCGGGTGCATACGTTTTTTCTGTACAAATGAGGTATTGACGCAGTGCGGCGTTTTGCGGTATAATTTTTATGTAATAAATTGGATCTGATCTATCAAAACAGAATCGAGGAAACGATTTGGATATCACAGAGAAAAAAGAGAACGGCGAGGGAGCTCCCCACACCGAAATATTTGAAAGCTATTCCGTACCGTGCGCTGTGGCGGCGCTCTGCCTGCCGACAGTGCTTAGTATGCTCGTGACCATATTCTACAATATGGCGGATACGTTTTTCGTCGGGCAGACCGGCGACCCCGATCAGGTCGCGGCGGTCTCGCTGACGACACCCGTGTTCCTGCTCTTTCTTGCCGCGGGAAATATCTTCGGGATAGGCGGCAGCACCATGATATCAAGGCTGCTCGGGCAGGGCGACCGCAGCGAACCGAAAAAAGTCTCGGCGTTCTGCGTTTATGGCTGCATCGCCGTGGGCGCGCTGCTCTCCGCGGGGATAATCATCGGTATGCCGGTCGTTCTGAAACTTATCGGCACCAGCGAGAACACATACGGCTTCGCAAATAATTACATTTTCTACATATCGCTCGGCGGTGTTTTCATCAGCATTTCCGCCGCAATGGGAAATATCGTGCGCGGTGAGGGCGCCGCAAAGGCAGCTATGGCGGGCATGATGGCGGGCACCATCGTCAATATCATACTCGACCCGGTAATGATACTTGTGCTCGGCATGGGAGTTTCGGGCGCGGCGGTCGCTACGGTGATCGGAAATATCTGCTCCGTGGTGTACTATGCGATGTATATAGTGCGCAACCGCGGAAAGACAGTGCTTTCTATGTCTCCGGCGGATATATCCTTCCGCGGGATAGCGGGCGGCGTTTTCGCTATCGGACTTCCCGCATCTTTCAACAACGTGCTGATGAGCCTTTCGAGCATCATCATGAACGTTTTCCTTGTAAAGTACGGTGATGCGCCTGTTGCGGCTATGGGCGTCGCTATGAAGGCGAATATGCTCGTCGTGATGCTCCAGCTTGGCGTGGGCATGGGTATGCAGCCGCTTGTTGGCTACTGCTACGGCGCGGGCAACCGCGAAAAGCTCGGCAGGGTGATGAGGTTTGCGGGGCTGTGCAACTTCATCATCGGCAGTGTGCTGACGCTGCTTTATCTGTTTGCGTGCAGGCGGATAATCGGCGCGTTCATCGACAATGCGGAGGTCGTGGGCTACGGCGTGCAGATGCTTCGTGCGCTGATGATATCCGGTCCGCTGATAGGCATAATGTTCGTGTTCAGTTTTTCCTTCCAGGCAATGGGCAAGGCGGTGCCGTCGCTGATACTTTCGATATCGCGGCAGGGGCTGGTTTTCCTGCCGATAGTCATCATCGGCAACGGGCTGTTCGGTCTGGACGGCATAATCTATGCGCAGCCGGTTGCGGACATCGCAAGTCTCCTGCTTGCCGCCGCGATGTACATAGTTATCTTCCCCAGGCACGGAGAAAACGCTTCGCTCAAATGATAACTGAAAATTCAAACCGCGGCTGTTTGTATGGATGGTCGCGGTTTTTTTATTGCTTCGGTTGATTTATACTTGCTTTTCCTCTCATCCTTTTTCTTGTTTCGGTTGATTTATATTTGCTGTTTTGCTCATCCTGCTTCTTTTCTGTTTGTCGGTTGATTTATATTCGCTGTTCTGCACAGCCGGCTATTGTTTGTGAATATTCGCTGTTACTCGTTCTGACGCATTACCGAGGGGACAACCCCATTTAGGGGAGAGGGGATAGCAGGCAGCGGGTCGCCAGCTCACACTTGCTCAAAACAGAACAAACGCGGCTGTTACAGAAATCACGCCTTACAGTAACGACGCGAGAGCGGCAGCGGGGGCACCCCGCCCCCTCGGGTTGTAAGAAGTTTGTAATTGTTTTTTAATTTCATTTTTATTGTAATTTATTCATAAAATGATATACTGTATAGTAGAAAGACAGCCTGCAACGAAGGAGATGAGCCCATGTTTTTCTATGAGGGAGTGTTAGCGGCATCGCTGCTGATGACGCTGATATATGTAATTATCTTCCATAAGCATTTCAATGTGAATATGACGCTCATTTTCGCGTTCATACCTATCGCTGATTACGGATACCTGCTCATGTCCCGCGCACAGAACCTGCATGAGGCTGTCACCGCGAATTCACTGGTGTATCTGGGCGGGTGCTACCTTGCGCTGTTCATAATGTTCAGCATATTTGACCTGTGCACCATCGGTATAGGAAAGGTGCTCCGCACCGCACTGTTCGCAGTGACGACGGCAGTGTATGTATCGGTGCTCACAGCCGAAAAAAATCCGTTTTTCTATAAAAGCGCCTCCTTTGAACTGCTGCCCGACGGGACGGGCGTGTTCACGAAGGAATACGGCATACTCCATACCGTGTTCTATATCATGATAATCGTGTATCTGCTCGGCAGCCTCACCGCAATGGCGTACAGCTATACAAGGAAAAAGGAAACCGTCTCCGGCAGGATAATACGTCTGCTGATACTTCCGGAACTGCTCTCCGCAGCATCCTTCTTTGCGGTGCCGATAGCAGCTTTATCCGGCAGGGGCGTCGAGTCGGCAGCAAATATCCGCGATATGATAATGCCGGTGACCTACGTTCTCGCACAGATATCCTACCTGCTGATAATCCACCGCATGAGCCTGTACAATATCGACGAAAATATCATAGATTCGCTCGTGCAGAAGGGCGAAACAGGCTTCATCGCATTCGATTACAAGCTGAGATACATCGGCAGCAACGAGACTGCAAAGAATACTTTCCCGACGCTGCGTGAAATGCGCATAGACGACTACATAGGGAACAATCTCTATCTGAAGGATCTTTTTCTCGACTGGATATGCACCTTCAAGGACGACCCCGACAAGCTGAAGGATATCGTATATTCCGCCGCAGACAAGAAGTATGTTATCAATATAAGCGACCTGTACGACGGAATACACAAGCGCGGCTGGTATCTGCTGATAAGGGACGACACGCCCAACCAGAACTATATCGACCTGATGAAG
>CAMVPV010000135.1 GCA_947169455.1 uncultured Clostridia bacterium
TACAGGCGCAAGTACTTCGACCTCGCGTTCTCCGTTGCCGCTAACGAGACAGGATATTCCGGCAACGAGATGCCCTATGTGCGCAGGTATAACCCCGCACTTCTGCCCGGAGCCGCTTTCCAGATGGGAAAGATATCAAAATCGATATACAACAGGGTATCGGACGCCCTCAGCAGCGCAAAGGCTTCCGCGCAGCGCTCCGACACCGTGAGCGACCAGAACGCTATGGACGTTTTCTCGTACATCAAGAACCTCTCCCGCCCCGAACAGATGGATATGAAGTTCGTGCGCGAGGCGTTCGGCGCTCTCCCCGATACCACGATATATATGCCGAGCGGTCTGAAAAGCCTCATCGACCTTGAATTCGACCTCATCGCCGAGGAAGGCATCATGCTCGTGAAGTGCAAGAACTGCGGCAAATACTTCATAAAGGACGAAGGCTACGACCGCCCGTACTGCGACAGGGTGGGTCCCACAGGAAAGACCTGCCGCGAGACGGATAGCGAATTCCTGCGCATGAAGGCAGAAGCAGCCGCAGCCAGGGCAGCCGCAGAAGCAGCCGAAAGGGCTGCCGCTGAAAAGGCAGCAGCAGAAGCCGCCGCTAAGGAGGCAGAGGAAAGAGCCGAAGCTGCCAGGATCGCAGCAGAAGCCGCCGCCGCAGAAGCAGATTACGATGAGGATATCGACGAGGGATACGATGCGCCGCCTGCTCCCCGCTATCAGCAGAAACGCGGTACATCCATACCCGCCGAGACCGAAAAGCGCAGCCAGCGCATATACAACGCGCTCTACCGCCGCGTAGGCAGGATAATGGACGAGAACGAGTTCCGCGAATGGTCGCAGTACCTCTCAAATCTCAAACGGAACGTGAAGAACGGCGAATGCGCCCTTGCGGAGCTCGATGATTTCCTCGATTACTCCGAGGGTCTGTACGCCGAAAAGAAGAACGCCGCCCGCGCAAGGGTGACGGGAAATGCGCCCCAGCCGAGGCGGAGAACACCGGACGATACCCCCGTGGGGAGAAAGATACCCGCGGTGCAGACCGCCGAGGTGAAGAGATTTTCGCCTGCCGTATTCGAGCGGATAAGCAGGACGCCGGAAAAGCGCAGCCTTTCGGAGGAGGAGCTTTTCAGTGCAGCCGCAGCCGCAGGGTATTCCCCCGCATCAGGGCATCCGGCGGGGAATGATGAAGATATCCATGTGAAGTATGTGCACTCAACGGATGAATTCACCGAAGCGCCCGTCCGCACGATGCGCGGCTATACGGGCTATACAGCCCCCGCACAGCCTGTCTATGACGAACCCGCACCGGCATATCCCGCATACGACGATGATGTGATACCCGACAGGGGAGCGCCCGCTTATTCGGGCAAGCCCTACGAAGCGGACGATGCCGCGGAAAGCGCTCCGGCGGAAAAGGAATACAAGCCGTTCATGCCGAAGAAATACGCCTCCGTCTATGATGCGATGATGGATGCCGCCGCTTCGGGGAATGACGATGATGACGACGGCTATTACGGTTCATACACTCCCGGCAGCGGGATAAGAAAGCCCGACTGGGACTATCTCAAGAAATAAGGCGGTGCTTGCTTTTGGAATTCGTAAATGAGAACAATGCGGTCAGCGGCATCGCCGACGCCGTTATCAGGGGCGGCGTATGCCTTTACAACGCGGTGAAGTATATCTACTCCATCGCAGAGGAAGACTTCTACAAGGTCAATATCAAGGACGCCTTCAAGGTCGTCCTGAACAATATAGGCGACACCGACAGCCTGCGCGCGCTCGGGCTGCGTATAGACAGCCGCACCTGCGGCGAGATGCTCGGCGACAGCTACAATATGGTGCTGCCGCTGATAATATACAGCATTGCAGTTCGCCTGCCCGCGCTGCGGAATATACGCAACGGCGACGACCGCATGACCGACGATCAGATCAAAAGGGTGTATAACGCGGTCATCGAAAAGGGCGCGAAGAACTTCAACGACATCATCAAGGAAAGCTATGATGAGTGCCGCTACCTCGTGCGCAAGGGCAGACCTCTCCCCGCATATACCGCGGAATGGTACAAGACCTACATCTATACCTACGTTCCGCCGCTCGCGGAGATAACCAACAAGAATATGTTCCTGCTCGGGTTTGCGGATGTGCTTTTCGCGATGTTCTACGCCTGCCTTGAAGAGGAGCTTACCGCGAAGATAATGGAATATTCCGCAAGGGCGTATTCCATTCCGATAGACATATAAGGAGCGTGTTCATACAGATGACTGTATTTCTGTGCGGCTTTATGGGCTGCGGAAAATCCACCGTCGGCAGGGAGCTCGCGCGCCTGTGCGGACGGAAATTCACCGACATGGACAAGTACATAGAAAATGAAGTCAAGCTGACCATCCCCGAGATATTCGCGGAAAAGGGCGAGCATTTCTTCCGCGCTGCCGAAACGGACGCCGTAAAGGCTCTTGCGGGAACGGGCGGCATAGTTGCCTGCGGGGGCGGGGCGATGCTGAACAGGGTCAACGCCGAAGCCGCAAGGGCAGGCGGCGGGATCATAGTTTTCATAGATACCCCGTTCGACATCTGCTACGACAGGATATCGGGAGACACCAACCGCCCTATCGTTATGGCGAATACAAAGGAGTCCCTGCAGGATATATATGAGATGAGAGCACCGCTCTACCGTGAAAATTCTGACGCAGCAGCCGATGGCACCGGCTCGCCGCGCGGGATAGCAGAAAGCATAAAGGCTTTGTGCAATGTGTAATAATACCCCTCCGTTACGAAAAAAGGCGTGGCTCCCGCATACGGGGCACACGCTCCTCTGATAGGAAAGGATATGCATATAAATATGTCAGATATCTACTCCCTCGGCATAGATGTCGGTTCCACCACCGTAAAGACCGTCATCACCGACGAAAACAAGAAGATACTCTATTCAAAATATCAGCGCCATTTCTCAAAGGTGCGCGAAACAGTCACCGAGCAGGTCGAAGCAGTACGCGGCCTCTACCCCGGCTGCAGATTTCACCTCAGCATCACCGGCTCCGCGGGTCTTGGTCTTGCGAACGCCTCCGGACTGCCCTTCGTGCAGGAGGTGTTCGGCGCATTCATCGCCGTAAAGGAGAGCTATCCCGACGCCGATGTCGTTATCGAGCTCGGCGGCGAGGATGCGAAGATAATCTTCCTCACGGGCGGCGTGGAGCAGCGCATGAACGGTTCCTGCGCAGGCGGAACAGGCGCGTTCATCGATCAGATGGCTACCCTTCTCGGCATCTCCACCGAGGAAATGGATGAGCTCTCGCTGAAGTCGGAAAAGCTGTACCCGATCGCATCGAGGTGCGGCGTTTTCGCAAAATCGGATATACAGCCGCTCCTCAATCAGGGAGCCGACCATGCCGATATCGCCGCTTCGATATTCCAGGCGGTCGTCGATCAGACCGTGTCGGGTCTTGCACAGGGACGCCGCATTGCAGGAAAGGTACTGTTCCTCGGCGGACCTCTCTCCTTCCTCAAAGGACTGCGCCACGCCTTCGTGCGCACCTTGCAGCTTTCAGAGGAGAACGCGATATTCCCCGATACAGCGCCCTGCTTCATGGCATTCGGCTGCGCGCTGTACGCTATGGAAAATTCCGATGTTTATGATATAGATGAAGCTATCAGCAAGATAAAGAACGCAAAGATGAGCGACGATATCATCACCGGAGCAAGGCTGTTCACGAGCGAACAGGAGTATGCGGATTTCCTGAAGCGCCACGGCAGCTGTGATGTGAAGCATCTTGATATAAATGAGTATTCGGGCGACGCCTACCTCGGCATAGATGCGGGCTCGACCACCACAAAGCTTGCGCTCATCACCGGAAACGGCGAACTGCTCTATCAGCACTACACCTCGAACAAGGGTCAGCCGCTCGATGTCATAGCGGAGCAGATGAAGAAGATATATTCGATCATCGGCGACCGCATAAAGATACGCTCGTCGGCAGTCACCGGCTACGGCGAGGATCTCATAAAGGCGGGCATAGGCGCCGACCTCGGCATCGTTGAGACGGTAGCGCACTATAAGGCAGCGTCCTTCTTCTGCCCCGATGTGGATTTCATCATAGATATCGGCGGGCAGGACATAAAGTGCTTCAAGATAAAGAACCGCGCGATAGACAGCATCATGCTGAACGAGGCATGCTCATCGGGCTGCGGCTCGTTCATACAGACCTTCGCACAGGCTATGGGATATGATATCGCGGAGTTCTCACGCCTCGGACTTTTCGCCGAGCGCCCTGTCGATCTCGGCTCGCGCTGCACCGTGTTCATGAACAGCTCGGTAAAGCAGGCGCAGAAGGACGGCGCATCCGTTGAGGATATATCCGCAGGACTTTCCTCGTCGATAATCAAGAATGCGATATACAAGGTAATACGTGCAAATTCCGCCGACGACCTCGGCGAGAACATCGTCGTTCAGGGAGGAACTTTCCTCAATGACGCCGTGCTGCGTTCATTTGAGACGGAACTGAAAAAGAACGTCACCCGCCCAGCGATAGCGGGTCTTATGGGAGCCTTCGGTGCGGCGCTCTATGCAAAGGAGAACGCCCCCGAAAAGAGCAGCATCATCACGCCGGAGCAGCTTGCGGATTTCTCGTACAGCTCGAAGCAGGCACACTGCCGCGGCTGCGGCTCGAACTGCAGCCTTACCGTGATAACCTTCGGCGACGGACACCGCTTCATCAGCGGCAACCGCTGCGAAAAGGGTGCGGGGCTCATCAGAAAGAACGATATCCCCTGTATGTTTGAAAATAAATATCAGAAGCTGCTGCACTATACCGATGTACAGCCCGACCACCCGATAGCAAGGGTCGGACTGCCTCTCGTGCTCGGCTTCTATGAGCAGCTGCCTTTCTGGCACACGCTGTTCACCGATCTCGGATTTGAAACGGTCATTTCCGAGGAGAGCACCCGCAAGACCTACTACAAGGGACAGCACACCATACC
>CAMVPV010000136.1 GCA_947169455.1 uncultured Clostridia bacterium
ATCATGCTATTCACTAACAACGCGAGAGCGGCTGCAACAGCGCGAGAGCGGCTGCAACAACGCAAGAGCGGCTGCGGGGACGCCCCGCCCGCATAAGATAACAGATGCAGATCTGCAATCATGTTCGTTCAGCGCTGTGCGGAGATACCTCTCACTTTTCGACTATTACGGTAACGGATACCTTGGAGCCGTCCTTTTCGGCGGTGATAACAGCGGTGCCTTCCTTTACGGCTTTGACTTTTCCGTTGGAATCGACCTTGGCGACCTTGCTGTCGGAGGATGTCCACTTGGCGTCCTTTATCTCACCCTTGAAGGAAGCGCCGAGTTTCACGGTAGATTTCGGTTCGAGACAGATAACTACCTTTGAATCCGAAATGCCGGATAACATGGAAACGCCGGTGGTATCAGGCTTTGATTTCGGCTTATCCGAGGAATTGCCGCTGTCGGTCTTTTTCTTGGCTGCACCGCTCGGATATGCGACACATATGCTGAATTTGCCGTTATTGGTGCTGCCGCTTGTCTCTATCTTATATGTGCCGGCAGATACTTTATATGTAAGCTTTCCGGCAACATCGGGGTTTACTCCTCCGTCATCGAGGAATTTCTTTGCAGTGTTGTCATATTTTCCCTGAGTAGCACCGGCTGTGGTAGAATCCACTTCTCTGCCATTCGCATCAAAGACAGTTATCTTTATGCTCTTGCCTCCGCCTGATGTGGTGAAGGAAATGCTCATAGTACCGTCCGAAGTGCAGTTAACGGAGAATGTATTGTTGACTGACTCGTTGTAATACAGATTGTTTGCAAGTTCCTTTGCAGATGCGGGGATGATGCACAGAACTGCACCTATCGCTGCCGCAAGCACTGCCGCTGCTAACTTTTTGAATGATCTCATTGTTGTTGCTCCTTTTATTGCTGTAATATGATATAACAGATGAAAGTCTGTTATTCGACCGAAATGATGTAGTAGTAGATCGGCTGCCCGCCGCTCATGAAGCTGATATCCTCCATCGAAGAGAACTTCGCACGGAACAGCGTTTCAAGCTCATCCGCCCTGGATTGCTGCACATCCGCACCGCAGAGCACCGTTATGTACGAAGCACCGCCCTTTGTAAGACGCTTCACCAGCTTGTACGCCGCACGGTTGATGTCCTTGTCGATAACGGTGAGCTTTCCGTTTTCAAGGCCTATCACCTCGCCGCGGCGGATGGCGCGTCCGTCCATTTCGCTGTCGCGCGCCGCGAATGTCACCAGACCGGTGGAAACATTCTCCATCGCCTTCGTCATATTGAGACGGTTTTCCTCAAATCCCGCGGAGGGGTCGAAGTTCATGAGCGCGGTCATTCCCTGTGGGATGGTGCGCGACGGGATAACGCATATCTTCCTGTCGGAAAGCTTCACTGCCTGCTCGGCAGCCATGATGATGTTCTTGTTGTTCGGGAACACGAAGACCGTCTCGGCGGGAACGGAATACACCGCCTTGATTATATCGTCGGTGGACGGGTTCATCGACTGACCGCCCTTGATGATGCAGTCAGCGCCTACGTCGCGCAGCAGTGATTCTATACCGGCGCCGTTTGCCACGGCAGTTATGCCGAACGGCTTCACGGGCTCGGCGGGAACGATGTTCTTTTCGCGCGTCACCATTGCGTCGCGGACTTTGTTCTCGTGCTGCCAGCGCAGATTGTCTATCTTCAGATTTATGAGCGGACCGAACGTGAGAGCCTCTTCGATAGCGTTTCCGGGGTGGTCGGTGTGAACGTGCACCTTTATGATATCGTTGTCATCGACGGTGAGCACGCAGTCGCCGATAGTACCGAGAAAAGCGCGCAGCTTCGAGGCATCGGGGCAGTTCTTTTTCTTCTGTATGATGAATTCGGTGCAGTAGCCGAAGGTGATGACGTCATCATCGAAATCGCCCACGGTGGTGGCGGTGGATGTGGGTGCGGCAGCGGCAGATGCGGCAATATCTCCGGACTTTGCGGGTTCACCGCCCGCGAATATCCTGTGCATCTCGCGGAAAATTATCGCAAGACCCATTCCGCCCGCATCGACAACGCCCGCCTTTTTCAGAGCGGGGAGCTGTTCGGGGGTGCGTGCGAGAGCTTCCTCGGCGGCGGTGCAGGCATCGCCCCAGAGGGTCGCGGGGTCATTGATGAGCCTTACCGATTCGGCAGCCTTTTCGGCGGCGCACCTTGCCACGGTGAGTATGGTGCCTTCGGTGGGCTTCATTACAGCTTTGTATGCGGATTCGACACCGAGGCGGAGCGCTTCGGCGAGGTCATCGCAGCCGATGAAGTTCTTGTCGGCTATGCCCTCGGAAAATCCCCTGAAAAGCAGCGAAAGCATAACGCCGGAGTTGCCGCGTGCTCCTCTCAGCAAAGCAGATGCGCATATATCGGCAGCCTGTCCCGCGGTTATATCGTCGCCCGACAGCCGGAGCTCCTTCAGTGCGTTGTTCATGGTCATGGACATATTCGTGCCGGTATCGCCGTCGGGAACGGGATACACGTTGAGCTCATCCACTTCGCGGTGGCGGTTGGCGATGGTCACGGCAGCGGAAATATATGCGTTTTTCAGCATTGAACCGTCTATCACGGAAATCATTCCTCCATAGTTGTTATTTATGATCTTATGCCGTCGATAAAGACGGTTATCTTGGCAATATCGATGCCGGTCTGTTCTTCAACGGCGAACTTCACCTTGTTGGCGATATTGCGTGATATCGCAGCGATATTGGTGCCGTAGAGAACGGTTATATGCAGACCTATATACAGCTTGTCGTTCTTTACGGCGATAGCAGCGCCGCCGTCATTATAGGCGCCGTTCTTCAGGAACCGGAAGAAGCTGTGCAGCTTATCCTCGGCGTTCAGACCCACCACTCCGAAGCAGCCCGATACTGTATAGCGGATAAGGTCGGCAAGATAGCTGTAAGAGATCTCTATTTTTCCGAGATAGTTATCCACGGTGATCATGATCAAACTCCGTTCCGCCGCGGTAATGCGGCATTTTACTGATTTGGTGTAAGGTGCTTTGAAAACACCGTACATATTATATCACATTCTTTTGCGGATTTCAAGCCCTATACATATTCTTTATTATTTATTCTTTATTATTTCTTATTTCTATCAACAGCAGAAAAAAAGCCGCGCCTGCTTTGCATGATCTTCAGGGTCTTTCCGGAGTTCTTCGGGAAGCACCTTTGCTTTCTCGTCCTTTTCCCCGCGGCGCAGATGCGTATTATTGTAAATCTATTGTAACCTGTCCGTTATCGACATTTTTAGCATTCTGTGGTAAAATATCCTCGGACGTGCCAAGAACGGCGACGGTTCAATCCCGCCCCCCGGAAGGGGTGACGCTTATGAACATGAGGGATATCTTTTCTGCGATTTCCGCATTTTGCGCAGTCGTCAGTTTGATCCGCTCTATCATAATTGAGCGCAACAAAAAAGATTGACCGTCCCACTCTCCAAACGTGACGGTCAAACTTTTGACATAAACTTATTGGGGGGCGAACCGTTGTCGGCACGTCCTTCTTTTTATATTATAGCATGGTGTTTCCCGTTTGTCAAGTGATTTTTTTTTGCTGCGGGTCGCCGCATCGCACAGGCGGCAATGCAAGTAACAGCAAATATTCACCTACAATAGCAGGAGGCGCAGAAAAACAGCATATAGATCCCCCAAAAATCGAACGGAAAAAAGCCGCGCCTGTTCCGTATCGAACAAACGCGGCTCCTGCTTTGCTTAACTATTCAATTAACGCTGCATTATTCCTCTACGATGAAACGCTTGATCCTTGTGAGGAATTCACTTGCATCATCTGTCTGAGCTTCAAGCTTGATGGGCTTGGAGAGGTCAAGACTGAATATACCCATTATCGACTTGGCATCGATAGCATATCTTCCCGAAATGAGGTCAACATCATAATCGCAGAGAGATACTTCCGAAACGAATTCCTTGACGTCGTTGATAGCCGAAAGCATGATAGTTGCCTTGTTTTTCATAACTATTCCTCCATTCATCAGTTCTGCGGATGATCTCTTTTTTACTGCCCTGCGGGCAATATCCTCCGCTTATATAGACTTTACCACATTTTTCCTGCCTTGTCAATGGCAAATCCTCTAAATTCCCGCACTATCCCAAATTCAACAATGTGAAGTATGACCGATTTTCCATGCTTTACGGTATATCGGGATCGCCGCCGCACACGCACGGACGGAGCCGCGCTTCACCTGTCCTGCTCGGAATAGAACTTTTCAAGCGCAGGACGCGCACTCACATAGTACCGCTCCAGACGCTTGTCGAAGTGCTTTCCCATGCCGTCCATTATGATGCTGTCCGCTTTCTCGAAGGACATACGCTCCTTATACACACGCTTGCTGACAAGTGCGTCATATACATCCGCAACAGCCATGATGCGCGCTTCGAGCGGTATCTCCTCGCCGCGCAGACCGAGCGGATATCCCGAGCCGTCCCAGCGCTCATGATGATAATGTGCCACATTCTCCGCTATCTTTCCGAAAACGGGGTCGTCCGTGCCGCGCATTATCTCGTGCACGATACGCGCTCCCTCGGCGGCGTGCTTCTTCATCTTCTCGAACTCATCATCGGTAAAGCGCCCCGGCTTGCGCAGTATAGCATCATCGACCGCTATCTTGCCGAGGTCGTGCATCGGCGCAGCCTTTATCACATTGCGGCAGAACTCATCGGTAACGCCGAATTCGTTCTCCTTCATTATCTCATCCATGAGTATGCTCACTACCCTGCTCGTGCGGCGTATGTGTCCGCCGCTCGAGTTGTCGCGGCTTTCTACCATGGTCGCCATGCTGACGATCAGCTTGTCGTGCATCTCCACGATATGCGCGGTCTTGCGCTCTATCTCGCTGCTGAGGTCATTGTTGTAGTTCTTCATCAGGGCGATATAGTTCTGGTTGGGCGTGTCGTCCCTTATCAGCAGATACCAGCCGCGCT
>CAMVPV010000137.1 GCA_947169455.1 uncultured Clostridia bacterium
TCAGTATTATTTTGCACTTCTTTAGTGATTTATTTATTGCACATTTATAAATGTTTTGCGGCAGCTTCGTAATTTTTTAAGCTGCCGCATTTCGTTTCACCGATATATATTAAAGAAATATTAACAAGTGTGAATGAATTATATTGTTTGCGGTCGGCACTCGCACGGGCGCATGAGATCCACATTTTCCCGTTGGTTTATCGTGTCAGAACGCACGTATTCCACACGATGCACCGGTTTACCGTTATTTACAGCCGTAACAGTACATTTGTAATTACACATACAGAATGCTATATCTGTTTGTGATAACCATTCGGGAAAATATTGACGATCAAGCGAAAACGGCGGTCACTATTTCGCAAATCATGCAAAGATTTCCGCAAATGCGGAAAACCGTTCCGGAAATACCGAAACGGCGGGTGAAGATAGATATACTATATATAATAGCAGAAACATACTATACTATATATAATAGTACCGATAAAAAGCCCCCGGATCCAACGGGGACCGGGGACAACTGATCTCAAGGCTGCTGCGTATTTTTTAAATGTGTAGGCTCTTCCGGACTGCTGCCCGCCGAGCGTCATTCTTCTGTTTCTGCTTCTTCTTCGGAGAGACTGCCGAGATACTCGAAAGACAGATCAAACAAATTCCTAACATCGCTCATGCGGTGTTCATCTGAATCGCTGTTCATAACAATGCAGATAAGTTCATGACCGTCCCGTTCGGCGGTGGCTGCTATGCAGTAGCCTGTGCCTTCGGTCATGCCGGTCTTCAGACCGGTAGCGAATTCGTAGTAGTCATTGCTTTCACTGAGAACAAGTTTGTTGCTGTTTACCCATTCATAATTCTGCCCGGAAGCGAATCTGCCTCTTGTCGATTCCTTTGACGCCGAGCTCATTATCTCATCATGTTCGCTCGCATATACTGCGATCCGCACCATATCCTTGGCGGTGGTATAATTATCGTCGTCGTAAGAGCCGTCAGGATTTGAGAAGTGGGTGTTGTCTGCCCCAATACTGCGCGCGGTATTGTTCATCATGTCGATGAACTTTCTCAGCGATTCTTCGGGTGAGACGTCGTCGGTGTCACACATAAGTCTGCCGATGTTTGCTGCTGCCGTGTAGGAAACATCGCTTCCCCCTTTAAGAATGATACCGTCAATAATCTGTTCACTGTTGAGCGAATAGCATTTATTGATCTTTGCAAGACACGCGCCTTTCGGCAGAAGGTCAAGCTCGTTCCCCGCGATGAAGCTGTACCCGTCGGGGGCAAGATCAAGAGCGACAGCCGCGGTCATCAGCTTGGCTGTGCTTGCGGGGTAGCATTTTTCCGTTTCATTCTTGGCATAGAGGACACTGCCTGTCGTTTTGTCATAGACAATAGCTATCGGGGAGTATGCTGTCATATTGACCGGACAATTTTCGGGAACTTCAATGTCGATCATCATATCCGACTTGTCCGCTGTCATACTCAGAGCTTCTGCTACGACTGCGCGGTTTTCTTTTTCGCCGGAAAATATCGCGTATTCCGACGCATCAACTGTTATCACTCCTGACATTATGTGTGAGATCTCTGCGGAGAGCATCAACATAGTTGCTCCGACTGACGCCGCCAGAATGATTCCTCTTGCGCGGCGCATTTTTTTTCGGTGCCGTCTCTTCTCCTCGCGGAGGAGACAATCCGATATCGTTTTGCTGTTCTCCATATAAATTACCCGTTCTGCTTCCTGTTTCTTTTTTCTGTTTCTTTCTGTTCGTCTCGGGAATTTTATATATATCTCTTTTCCCCTCGACATTATTTATTCTAACATAACATAAATCTTAATGCAAGAGGGCAAACTGTATTTTTACACTACTGTAATCGCTCTGTAAACAAAAGAACATCCGTTCACCGTATATTGCTCAATTACGCGGCTGAAGTTTGTGCAGATTAAAGATGTATGGGAAGAAAATAACTTTACAGCTGATTTTCTTTGTAAAGAAAATTTCTTGACATACATATTTGCAATATTTGCACATGAAATTCAATCGCTTATTAAGTGAGGATATATATAGTTATGTTTTGCACAAGTTTGCCTTTCTGATGTCGGAAAAATTGTGCAGAAGAGAAATTAATCCTGTTTTAATCTCATTTTAATCTTACTGCTCCTTCTGAAGTGGATGCTCCGGTATGAACTCCGAAGCATTTTTGACTGTCGGTCATGTTTTCACTGCCGTTCACCGACAGCTTTTTTCACGGGATTGCTGTTGCTCTGCGCAATCCAAACAAGGCTTTCAAAAACATTTCCGGCTGCCGATTTTGCTCTTGAAATTTTTACATTTATATGGTATAATATAATTTGTATCGTTATGTTCTGAACGAAATGAGGAGTTTTATGGATATTCTTTATGAGATAGGCAGCGTGCTGGCGAGTATCCTGCCGCTGTCCTTCTGGGATTTTCTCGATATAGGTGTACTGTGGTACATCATCTTCCGCGTGGCAAAGTATATGCGCGAGACAAGGGCGGTCGGGCTCGCTAAGGGACTTATCATCCTTGCGCTCGCTTACCTTATAGTAAATATGCTGAAGATGAAGGCGATAATGTACATCCTCAACAACGCTATGGATGTCGGGCTGTTCGCGCTGATCGTCCTCTTCCAGCCGGAGCTTCGCCGCTTCCTCGAAAAGATCGGTCAGTCGAAGGTCTCAAAGGTGTATAAGCCGGAGACTGCATCGGTGACTGCGATAACCTCCAAGTGGAAGATAGCTATCGAGGCTATCTGCGATGCCTGCGACGATCTCTCTGCTTCGACCACGGGCGCGCTCATAGTTATCGAGCGCGAAACGAAGATCACCGAGCAGATAGATATGGGTCCGCTGATAAATGCGGTGCCTTCAAAGCAGCTCTTTGAAACGATATTCTTCCTGAAAACACCGCTGCACGACGGAGCCGTCGTGATGAGGGACGGCATGATCTATGCGGCGGCGTGCTTCCTGCCCATGCCCCAGAGCGGCGAGGGCATCGACAACAAGCTGCATTCCCGCCACCGCGCCGCCATCGGCATGAGCGAGAATTCCGACGCGATAATCATCGTGGTTTCCGAGGAAACGGGAACTATATCGGTCGCGGAGAACGGAAACATCCACCGCAGCTTCTCGAAGGACGAGCTGAAGAAATATCTGCGCGACGGCATCCTCGGCGACAAGCCCTCCTCCAGGAAGGCATCAAAGCCGATAGATGATGTGCGCTCTTTATTCCGGAGGAAAAAGTAAATGTTTGGTCTTGATCAGGAAAACTTTCAGGAAAAATTTGACAAGATAGTGCGCAATGATGCGTCGCTGAAGCTGCTTTCGCTGGTGATAGCCGTGGTCGTGTGGTTCGCGATATCGATCAGCGTCTATCCCACGATAAAGAAGCCGATCTACAACGTACCCATAAAGATAGACCTCAAGGGCACCTACGCCGAGGCGAACCAGCTGCAGGCATCCAAGCTGTCCGATATGACCGCCGTGGTCATCGTTTCGGGCGAGCGCGGTCAGGTCGGAACGCTGAACGCCGAGGATCTCAGCCTTACGGTCGCGGCGGACAACATCGCGGTCGCCAATGAATACAAGCTCCCGCTCGAACTGGTCAACAATTCCGGAAAGACCTTCGACGTCGTGAGCATAGAACCGTCCTATATAACGGTCGATTTCGACAGGATAGTCACCCGCGAATTTGAGGTGAGAGCCGAGCTCGACAGCAGCATCATGATAGCCGAGGGCTGCATGGGCAGCGAACCTGTCATGGTCTCCGGCAGCCTTATAAATGTAACGGGTCCCGAGGAACAGCTCGATTCGATAACCGACGTGCTCGTGAGGGTATCCTCCGCCGAGCCGATGGTGCTCTCCTCCTCCTATGAGTTCACGACGGACGAGGTCGAACTTTACAACAACGGCGTGAAGATCTCCAACGACGACGGAAAGCTCTCCTTCGACCGCAGCAGCTTCACGGTGCAGGTGCCCGTCCATGTCCGCCAGACGCTCCCGCTCGAGGTGAGCATAGTGAACGCCCCCGATAATTTCAATGCCGAGGCGTTCCTCTCCAGACTTGAAATGTCGGCGACCGAGATAGATATCGCCGCGCCGACCGACAGGATAAAGAGCATAACCAGCATAAATATCGGAACTATCAATATGCGCGAGGTAGATATCGGTTCGGTGTTCACCTTTGAGATGGAGAATATCCTGCCCGAGGGCTATGAAAATCTGTCCGGCATCAACTCCGTGACCGTCACCTGCCCCTCCGAGGGACTGAAAAAGAAGCTGACGGCTGTCCGCGGAAGCACCATACAGATAATCAACCGCCCCTCGAAGTATGACTTCCAGCTCATAACATCGACGATAATGCCGTACTTCATAGGTCCTGAGGATCAGATCGACGCGCTGACCTCGACCGACATCACCTGCAAGATAGACGTGCTCAATTCCGATTTCAGCACTCAGGAGGGCGATTGCATACTGCCGGTAACCTTCAGCATCTCAGCCTCCGATGATGTATGGGTGAACGCCGGAACAGCGCCGCTCAATGTGTATGTGAGGGCTGTCTCGAAAAAGACTGCCGAGTAACGGAGAATAGTTATGCCGATAATAATATCACAAATAAAAGCACCGCTCGGCTCGGACGAGAAAGCCGTTATCGGTGCGGCGCTCGGTAAAATTTCCGTGAAGCGCGGCGAGGTACTGCGCAGCGGCGTACACAAGATATCGCTCGATGCGCGCAAAAGGAACGATATCCATCTGGTGGCGTCGGTGTGGGCAGAACTCGATCCGGCACAGGAAAAGCGGCTCGCAGAAAAGTACTCATTCTGCCGACTTGTGGAGCAGGAGGCTTTTTCACCTGTTTTCGGTGATGAAAAGCCGCAGGGCAGGATAGTAATCGCGGGGTTCGGTCCTGCGGGAATGTTCGCGGCGCTTACGCTTGCGGAGAACGGTTACCG
>CAMVPV010000138.1 GCA_947169455.1 uncultured Clostridia bacterium
GGGCTTCTTCGCCAAGTCTTCGATGCCCACGGAACGCAGGGCAGCGAGGGCTTTTTCTTTTTTGCCGGACACTTTCCTGCGGGAAAAGTTGAGGGGTATCATCACGTTCTCCAGCGCCGTGAAATCCTCGACGAGGGCGAAATCCTGCATTACCATGCCGATCTTCTCGTTTCGTATTTTTGCATACTCACGCTCGGAGAGATCTTTCACAAGTGTGCCGTCTATTGTGTACTCGCCCTCCTGATAGCTGTCTATGCAGGCAAGAATGTGCAGCAGCGTTGATTTGCCCGCCCCCGACTTCCCGATGACAGCCACCATTTCACCGTCCTTGATAGTTACGGAGACCTTGTGCAGAGCCTCGAATTCGTTCTGTTTCTTCGGGTTGTATATCTTGACTATGTTTTTGAGCTGTATCATTTCATTTTCTCCCATTCTGTTATTCATTCACCGCCAGCTGTTCCTTGACCGTCGCCCTGCCGAGGGCGATCAGCGGGGCGGTCATCGCGCAGAGCAGGAATACCGCCCATACCGCCGCGCACCAGATCAGCGTGTGCCTGTCGAAGGTGATGACCGTTTCTTCCAGCTTGCCCGTGAGCTTCATCACGTTCATAAAGGTCAGGCACAGCGCCCCTGCCAGCAGCGAGGTGATAAGGCTGTTTATCAGATAGATCAGGCTGCACCCTCTCAACGTGCAGCCCAGCAGGGCGTAGACCGCGCTGGTGCGCATATTCATTTTCGCGTTCAGCGCGGAGATCGCCACGGTGCTGACAAGTATCAGCAGGACTATGCTTATCAGTATCGGAGCGAGCCTTATCAGCTGTTCGTAAACATATTTCTCCGAGTTGGCGCGGAGCTCCGATATCGGCATCGCATACCCGGTAACAGCATTGATCTTTTTGACCGCCGCTTCGATCTCCTCCTCCGAAAGACCGTCTTTGAAGATCACAAGCTGAGGCTCGCTCCGGTATGAAGTAAGCCCTGCGGCTTCCGCAGCAGTCTGCGAGCAGATAAGCAGCGGCATTGATCTGTTTGTATAAGTGTCAAAGAGCGTGCGGTGGTCGTCATTTTTCTGCATGGAGCTGCCAAGCCCGAATATGGGTGCATCCTTGGCAAGCCTGCCCGCTACCTTGAAGCTCACCTCGGAGGTCTCGGGATCGGTGTAGGTCACATCGTCCTCGCGGTACCATTGGTATTCCTTGGTTATGATATCCCCCACCGCGTATTCGCTTTCATAGTTCACAACGCATTGCAGTTCGTCAGCGTTCGGCGTGAGCCAGCATCCCTCGTCGAGGGGCGGGATATATACCGACACCGACTCGTCATCGTAGCAATAGCAGGCCGCCTTGTCTCCGCCGTTATCGGCAGCTGCCAGCCTGCCGATGCCGATATATCTGTCGATCTCCGGAACAATATCCTTGAGCGTTCTGCCGTCCTCGGAGCGATAATTGATATGCCCGGTATAAACGCCCTCGCTGTTTAGCAGCTCCTTTACCGGGGTATAGAGCGCGGTGCGGGAGTAAATGCCCGACACTATGGAGATCACAACGAAGAACACCGCCGCTAACTGAACGGCGATAAACAGATTGGTGAAAATGTGCCGTCTGAATTCTTTCAGTCCGAGACCTATCATTATTTCGCACCCGCCCTTCTGAACATATCCACCGGCTGACGGTCAAGCTGCGTCAGCACCATTACCGTCATTGTGAGAAGCAGCACTCCGGTGAACACTCCGAAGATATACAGGTAGGTCTGCGGGGTATAGACCTCGGTTATCTTCGGGAAGAAATATGTCAGCCTCGGCAGCAGCAGGAAGTGATAAGCCGCCGCACACAGTCCAAAAATCAGGACAGATACACCCACGGCCTCGGCAATGAACATCACCGCTGCGCGGCCTCTCGTACAGCCCGCAAGCCGGAGTACGGAGATAGTTTTCCGGCGTGTGAAAACGATGTATCGGAAAAGTATCATCAGCGTTATTGCCGCGACAGCCGACAGCACCACCGAGATCATTACGATGGAAGCGTAGAATTTGGTCTCGGTAACATCGGCGGTCTCCATTTCGGGGATGTTGACATTATCCCCGAAGACCTGCTTCATCGCCTCGTTCACGGCTCTGAATGCTTTTGTGGTGATGACCTTTCCTTCCAGGAAATGCACGCCTTTTATCGGCATATCGTCCGGCAGAGAAGCAAAGGGGACGGCAAGATCGTCCGAGCCTGCATCCGATTCGCTCCACATCCCGACCACTTCGTATTCAGCCCCGAACAGAGTGATCTTATCTCCCACAGAGGCCTCGGGAGCAGGGCTCTCGCCTATGGGGTAGTTCCTGATAACGGCTGCGCGGGCTCCCGAGAAGTCTTCATCCTCGGTGAAATATCTGCCGTAGGTAACGCGGGTGTTATCGAGATATTCCCGGTAAAGACCGTATCTGTGGTCTTCCGTATGGTATTCAAGCCTGCCGTTCATCCATTCGGCCATGCCGTATTGTTTCAGGGAGTAGGACAGAAAGAAACCCGTGAAAGACTCCTTGGTTTCGTCGTCCAGCAGATCAAGCACCCGACGGAATTCTCCCACAGTCCCTTTGCCGCCGCCAACATAGCTGACGGTGCCTTCGTTTTCGATCCTGTCCAGCTTCTCACCGAAGCTGTAATACGCCTGCTCCTGGTCTGCGGAGATCTCGCTTATGTATGTATCGGTGCTGTAATTCTGATATACCCCGTGAGAAAAAAGCACCGCAAGGACAGCCGCCGCCGTACAGACCGTGTAAAGCACACTAATAAGCGTGTTTGTTTTCAGGCTCGTTTTTATGTTTTTGAAAATGTATCTCACCGCTTGGCACCTCCGAAAAAACAGTCATATCCCGCTTGCCTACAGGATATGACCGTTTTGATATGCCGTTTCTTACAGCGGCTTGATATTTTCGTCCTTTTGCACAGAACGTGCGGCTTTCAATAGTTCATCTTTACCAACTGACGAGGTCATGGCAATGATATATTCACCGTTGTCCCAATAAAGCTCACACCATGTTTCCGAAGCGTCTTCGGGCTCAAACTCGCGGATAAGCCCGCTGTGTCCGCCGATGTCGATACGGTCAAAGTTCAGAAGCTCCGACTTGTCCGAGAGAAGAAAATCATTCTTCGTGTACTGCATGAAAAACAGCTCCCGACTGCCGTTGTTGCAGTTGAGATAAAAAGTCTTTTCCGTGAGGTTGTAATGGCCGAGGGTGAAGCCCTCCGGGAGATATGACGGAGCATAGGTATCTTTGATCGACGCGGGAGAATCAAGAGCTTTGTTGGAGAACACCGTCGTCAGGCCTCCGCTTTCAATGATGCAGAGATCGTCCGAGAATTTCTCATAGGCATACACCGCACCATTGAAAGAGAAAAACAGCACCGCACAGACAGCAGCAGTTATGCAGGCTGTGCGCTTCAGAGCAGTATTCACCAACGGGAAATAAGGGCGCTCCCTGCGGCGTATGAGCCTTGTCATTTTCTTTTCAAAGCCGGAAGAAAAGGTGTGTTCCGATACATCAGCCGAAAGCTCGGCACAGTATTCATCCCCCAGCGCATCAAACACGGCGGCGCAGAGCTTCGGTTCATTCATCTTCATCACCCCTCAGCAGCTTTTTCAGCTCCGCCTTTGCGCGGGAAACTCTGGTGTAGAGCGCACCCTTGGATATACCAATCCTTGCTGCGGCCTCCTCAGCGGAGCAGCCGAAAATGCAGTAGATATACAAAGCATCCTTGTGCTCCTTGGGCAGACGGGCTATCGCCTCGGTCAGCCTTGAGCTGTCCTCATCCTCAAAGTAGAGGCTTTCGAGCAGCTCTCCCCCGCCTGCGATATGCTCGGCTTCACACTTTCGCCGGCGGTACATTTCCAGCGCGGTATTCCTGCATAATATAACGATATAACCTTCCTGTTTCTTACAGCCGAGGGCGGATATTTTTTTGTAGCTTCGGGCGATGCGCAGAAAGGCCTCGGAGACCGCGTCCTCGGCATCGTTCCGATCTTTAAGCACCGCAAAGGCGATGTGATACATTCTGTGCCGGTACTGCTTGTACAGCTCGGCAAAGCCGTCCTTGTCCTCCTGAGAGTCAAGCACGGAAAGATATACGGACAGCATCACATCACACCCTTTCAAAACAGAATACCCTTAATAAACTATACCACAAAATGTCAGGATTTTCAAGACAAGGCTATGAACTGCGCCGGTTTCAAGGTCTGTACCTTTCATTATGTTTTTATCATTGATTATTGCGGTTATGTGTGCTATAATGTAATGAACATATTTCACCGCAAAGGAAGTGAACCGATGCTGTCTGCATATATGGCTCTGATCGACGACAAGTCGCTCTGTGCCGATTTTGAGAAGTTCTATTATGATAACCGCTCGCTTGCTATGCGTGTTGCTTTGTCTGTCCTGCATACAAACGCCCTCGCAGAGGAAGCCGTCAGTGAGAGCTTTATGAAGCTGGCAAAATGTATTCAAAAGGTCCATGATTTGAATTCTCACGACCTGACCTCTTATTTTGTTATTACTGTCAGGAACACCTCAATGAATATGCTGAGGACTGAGAGCAGGATCGAAGAAGTCGAATATGACGATGCCCTCGATCACAGCGGGCTGCCGGATGCCGGCGAGGAGCTTTTGAAGGAGTGCATCTCGCAGCTCCCCGAGAGTGACCGGGAGCTGCTGTTTCTGCGGTATACCCTTTGTCTCGGGAACCGTGAGATAGGCGCGGCCTTCGGCATATCCGATGAAGCGGCAAGAAAGCGAGCGGAGTATGTGCGCCGCAAGCTCCGTAAACTTATGGAGGAAAAGGCCGATGAATGAAGAAAAGCTGGGTGCGGTCATAAGGGCGGTATGCCAGCCCGACCTTGACAGCCTGTGCTTCGCAGAGGATGGTCTTCCGTCACAGTCCAATCAGCAGATACT
>CAMVPV010000139.1 GCA_947169455.1 uncultured Clostridia bacterium
GTTCTCATTCTCCGGATGCCTCGACGACTATGAGGAGACCGCGGAAACAATACATACCGACAGTGAGACCTCTGCGGTGACTGAGGCAGCGGAAACTGCCGCGGACGATAAAGGCGATGCCGGCGATGTTCCGGATACAGACAAAAACGGCTCCGATCTGATATCCGTGAGCAGCACAGACGGCGGCAGCATCAAAAGAACGCGGCGTGCAAATGAAGTTCCCATGGGCGATGACGGCACATGGACAATAATGGTATATATGTGCGGCAGCGATCTTGAATCAAAAAACGGATTTGCTTCCGGCGATATTTCTGAAATGATGGAATCCGGCATAAGCGGCAATATCCGTTATCTTATCTGCACGGGCGGTGCTAAATCATGGGAAAACGGCGCCGATGCGAGCATGAACCAGATCTACTGCATAACCGACGGGGGAGCAGAGCTCGTCCATGAGACGAAAAGGCACAATATGGCAGAAAGCAGCACACTGTCAGAATTTCTCAGCTATGGCGTTGAAAATTACCCCGCTGCTAAAATGGGGCTGATACTGTGGGATCACGGCTCCGGCAGCATAGACGGCGCCTGCTTTGACGATTTCCACTACGGCGACAGCCTTATGCTTAAGGAAATGGACGCTGCACTTTACAGCGTGTATGACAAAATGTCAGCTTCTTTTGAATTCATCGGGTTCGATGCCTGCCTTATGGCAACTGCGGAAACGGCTGCTATGCTCGCATCCCATGCGAAGTATATGGTCGCCTCCGAGGAGACAGAACCCGGATACGGCTGGGATTACAAGGAAATAGGTGATTTTCTCGATGCCAACCCTAAAGCGGACGGCGCTAAGCTCGGAAAGCTTATCTGCGACAGCTTCTACGAGGCTTGCGCGGACATAGACTGCGAGAATGGAGCTACGCTTTCGGTCATAGACCTGTCAAAAATGGACGGGCTCATGACGGCGTTTGACAGCTATGCAAAGGATATCTATGAACTGACTGACAGCTCCGCCGAGCTTTCACAACTGATAAGAAATATCCATCGATCGGATAATTTCGGCGGCAACACCAAGACTGCCGGATTTACCAACATGGTCGATCTCGGGGGGATCATCGAAGCGGGAAAGGACTGGTCGGAAAATTCCGACGCTGCGATTGCTGCACTGAAGGATGCTGTGGTATATGCAAAGAACGGCAGCGACCACGAGAGTGCCTGCGGACTTTCCTGCTATTATCCGCTGAAGATAAACGGCTCCCAGGAACTCGGAATATTCAAGGACGTCTGCATCAGCGCATATTACCTCGGTTTTGTCGATAAGATTGCTTATGGTGCCGCATACTCGGGAAATATCAACAGCTACAACAACTCATCGCTGATATCCGGCTTCACATCCGACTGGTCGTATGACAACTATGATACCTACGAGGATTACAGCTATACGCCCGAAACGGATGAACAGTGGGATTATTTCGACGGCGGCGAAACGTATTCCGGAAGTGACCTCATCGAATTCGACGTTGAGCCGTGCATCACCGATGACGGGACATACGGCTTCATTCTTTCGGAGGACTCTATCGACTACACCGAACGTGTCGAAGCTGCGGTATATCTGATGACGGACGACCTTTCAGAGGCTATAGAGCTCGGATATACCGGAGATATCCTCTGCGACTGGAGTGAGGGCATATTTGTCGATAATTTTGACGGTTTCTGGTTCTCGCTCCCGGACGGTCAGCTTATGGCAGCGTATCTCATGAGCGAATGCGACGGGTACGACATTTACCTTTCACCGGTCCTTGTGAACGACAGAGAGACAAATCTCGTTTTCGCTTATGATTATGAAAATACCGAGGTTTACTTCCTGTATGTCTGGGACGGCATATCCGAGACGGGTGCCGCCGCAAGGATGGATGAAGAACTGGAAGCAGGCGACGTTATAGTTCCGCTGTACTATTCATACGCGATCGAAACCGATGAGGAAGACTATTACTACGGTGATGAATATGTCTATGACGGTGAGAGCGAGCCAGGGTTCAATTACCTTTACGACGGCGAATATCTTTACGGATTCGTTATAACCGATATCTTCGGAAATGAATACGAGAGCGATTATATCAACTTCACAGTGGATGATGACAATATATATTTCCAGGAGCTTGAATGATCAGTCTGTCTGTGCAGCAAAACAAGACTGTCCGCACTGTCGGTGCGGGCGGTCTTTTTTAGTATTACCACTGCTTGACACGGACGGGTATATCTGATAAAATAATAGCAGCTGCCGATGCTCATTAATTCCCGAAAGGATCAGATAAAATGAAAAAAACGAATGATTCGCTGCCGCGTATGTCCGGAAAGGAGAACCGTCAGCTGACGATAATGACGCTGCCTACGGTGATATGGTACGGACTGTTCTGCTATCTGCCGCTGTTCGGAATATTCTTTGCGTTCAAGGATTTCACTCCGGTACCGGGGGAGTCGCTTCTGAAAAATCTGTTTGTGAACAGCCCGTGGGTCGGACTGCGCAATTTCTCGTATCTGTTCCGCAACCCGCAGTGCGTGGATGTCATCGCGAACACACTCATATACAATTCGATTTTCCTTGCCGCGGGGATAGTGATACCCGTCACTCTCGCGATAATACTCGCGGAGATACATCAGAAGAGATTCACGGGGTTCGTGCAGATGGCTCTTGTGCTACCGTATTTCATATCATGGGTAATAGTGGGATACTGCATATACGGGTTCCTTGCGACCGATCTCGGGCAGGTAAACAATCTGCTTAAGCTGACAGGTGCAGCCCCGATACAGTGGTACCAGTCGCCGCAGTACTGGCGCGGGATACTCCTTTCGCTCGGTATATGGAAATCGAGCGGATATACCATGGTGATCTATCTCTGTTCGGTAAATGCGATAGACCGCAGTCTGTACGAAGCGGCTGCTCTGGACGGCGCGAATTTCCTGCAAAGGGTGCGTCACGTCACCATTCCGCACCTGCGCACAACGATAGCAACGCTGTTCATACTCGGCGTGGGCAGCATACTGAACAGCGATTTCGGGCTGTTCTATCAGGTGCCGATGGATTCGGGCGCATTGCAGCCGGTAACACAGACTCTCGATGTGTATGTATATAAATCTCTCATGGTGCAGGCGAATTTCAGCTATTCCTCGGCGGCGGCATTCTTACAGAGCGGAGTCGGCTGCATACTGCTGATCATCGCAAATATGATAACCAAAAAGATCGACCGCGACAGCGCGCTTGTCTGAGAAGGAGGCATTCTGCATGAAAAGGAAATATGTCAGACCACAGGACAGCTCCTTCGGCAGCGCCGCGAACATTGCAGCAACGGTATTCTTTACGGTCATAGTCATATTTGCACTTATGCCTGTTCTGCTCGTGATATCGGCGTCGCTGTCCTCTGAGGAGAGCATAGCCATGTACGGCTACCGGTTCATTCCGAAGAGCTTTTCACTTGACGCTTTTGTGTATCTCTTTGCTTCGGGCGACACGATACCGCGCGCTGTGTTCAATTCACTGATGATCACCTGCGCGGGTACTGTGCTCGGGCTGGTCATCATGTGCCCATGCGCATATACTCTTTCGAGGAAGGAATTCCGCTTCGGAAAGGTGCTGACCGTATATCTGCTGATACCTATGCTGTTTTCGGGCGGTCTCGTATCGTCATATATGGTCAATACGCAGATACTCCACCTGAAAAACACGTACCTTGCGCTCATTCTCCCCGGTATGTGCTCAACATGGTACCTTATGATACTTCGCAATTACTTCCGCAACAATATCCCGGATTCGCTCATCGAGGCGGGAAAGCTCGAAGGCGTCACCCCGCTGAGGAGCCTTGTCAGCATCGTTCTGCCGATATGCAAGCCGGTCGTGATGACGGTCGCGGTATTCCAGATATTCAGCTACTGGAACAGCTGGTACCCCGCGCTCATCTATATAGATTCCAATCACGGTGAGCTTTACCCGCTCCAGTATGTTCTCGTGAACATTGAAAGAACGGTGCAGGCTATGACCCGTGACGCGGCATATATTTCCGGTATGGACAGCACTGACCCGCCGGGTATGTCGATGCGCATGGCGCTCGTGGTGATAACGGTGCTGCCGATAATCATACTGTTCCCGTTCTTCCAGAGATTCCTGAAAACAGGTATGACCATCGGAGCGGTAAAGGAATAGGGGAGGCGCGGAATATGAAATTACTGAAAAAGACAGCCGCACTTGCCGCTTCCGCGGTCATTCTCCCGGTGATGCTGACCTGCTCCGGCTGCTCGCACAGGAACAATGACGGCATCATAAAGCTGCGCTGGGTGACATACAGTTCGTCGGTGCCCGCGGATATCAAGGAAATAATCGCCGCCGCGAACGAATACTCCGCCGAAAAGATAGGCGTTACCGTCGATCTTGAATTGCAGCCGTCCGAGATGATAAACCTCATCATGGCTTCGGGCGAATACTACGATATGATATTCACCTGCGAATGGCTGAATAAATTTGACACCGCCGCCGCAAAGGGGCTTTACTATGATATCACCGATATCGTGCAGAGCGAAACGCCCGTGCTTTACGACACGATAGGTGATTACTGGGAAGCCGCCGAACTGGACGGCAGGATATACGGCGTACCCACACTGAAAGATATGGGCACCGAAATGATGTTCCGTTTCAATGCGGATTATTATGAGGGCGAAAAGGGCATGGAGATACCGGAATTCATGGAATTTGCTGACGTTGAGCCGTACCTTGCCGCCTATAAGGAGGATAACCCGTACAAATATCCGCTTGCTATGGATAAGGCGGGCGTTCCCGGTATGACAAATTTTCTGGAGCGTGTGATAGGCACGGTAATATTCATACCGTATGAAGAAGATCGCCCGGAGGTGCGCCCTCTGTGGGAATGTGACGAGCTCATAGAGCG
>CAMVPV010000140.1 GCA_947169455.1 uncultured Clostridia bacterium
AATCGCTAGCTTGTCGATTACCGCAAAGCCCACGTTGTGACGGGTATTCTCGTACTTCGGACCCGGATTTCCGAGCCCGACGATGATATGCTCCACGGGGCCGCTCATTGCCGGCGGTGATGCGCTGTCCGAGCGTATGCGGTCGAACAGTTCAAAAATATTGCTCATCGTATATACTTCCTCAATCTATGTCCTGCCGTCCGCCTGTCTTCGGCAGGAACGGCTTTTCGGCGGTTCGCTTTATCCTGAAGAAAATGCTCGTTTCGGGCTCTATCGGCGTGACGAAGATCGACCTTATCCCGAAGATGTTCGCACCGAGGATATCGGTGAATATCTGGTCACCCACCGCGCAGATATGCTTTCTCGGCAGGCGGAGTATCTTCATCGCATTCGTGAAGCCTCTCGGGAGCGGCTTGGCGCCCTCCGCCGTGAAGGGAATACCGAGCATATCCGCGAACGGAGCTACTCTCGGCGCGTGGTTGTTCGACACGATGACGAGCTTTATCCCCGCTGCTTTCATTTTCCTTATCCATTCGGCGGCGCCCTGTGCGGGAACGGGGTCGTTATGCCGCGCGAGCGTATTGTCCACATCGAGGATAAGCCCCCGGATGTCCATTTTTTTCAGCATATCGGCAGTTATATCGGTCACGGACGGTACTGCCGCAGTCGGTCTGAACATAATTCTCCTCCTCAGCGCCGTTCACTGTGCGGCGCTCATACATTATATCACATACTTTCCGTGCTGTCAACAAGCATTATATACTATGCTCCCGCACTGTTTTTCCCGCCGCTGCTGCGGACTGCCGCCGGCGGTCACAAAGCAGGACAGACCGCGGGAAGTGATCAGAAGCTCATAATGTTGACAAAAATCAAAAATAATGATATACTGTATCATGAGATAGAATTACTTGTGCGGATACCGCAGTCCTGTGCGAAATAATAATAACAACGGTGAAGGCTATGCTTGATTTTGAACCCTGCGTATATGAAAGACTGTTCCGCTCCCTTGATAACAACGCCGTTATCATGCGCGTAGAGGACAACGGAAAATACTATCCCGTATGGTGCTCCCGTGAATTCACCGAAATGATGGGGTGCAGCGAGGAAGAATTCATACGCCTTGAAAGCGGCGGCACCATGGATACTATCCACCCCGATTACCGCAGCGAGGTATCCTACCTGTTCCGGAACCACATCACCGAGAGCGGCACAAACAGCCTTACCATAAGCAAAAAGACGAGCAGCGGAAAATATATATGGGTATGCGTACACTATTCTTTCTTTGAGGACAAAGGCACGCAGTATGCCTACTGCACCTATTTCGACGTGACCGACCTGAAGGAATCTCAGGACATGACCCGCGCGATGTACAACGGTCTGAACGAGGAGCTCAATTCCCTTGCGGACGAGAGCCTTGCCGCGCTGAGGATAAATCTCACCGCGGAAAAGGTCGAGGAGGTGCGCGGCTTCGACCTGTACGACACCGACGTACAGGGTGCGGATCTGCGCAGCCTTATAAAGGTGCGCATGGAAAATATGCCGATAGAAGCCGACCGTGTCCGTTACAGCGAGCTTTTCAGCCGCGAACGTCTCACCCGTATGTACTATACCGGCGAAGGCTCTGCATCACTGGTGATATTCTCAAAGCGCCGCTCTGGTATGCAGTGCTTCATAAAATATTCCGCATCCACGAGAAAGGATCCCGTTACAGGCGATATCATACTGCTGATGGTCGAGACCGAGTACAATTCGCAGAAGGTAACGGAGGTGCTCGATCAGAAGGTGCTTGCCGAGCAGTACGATATGGTATGCTATGTCGTGGGCGATAACTACGGCGTCACCATAGGCGACCCCAAGCTCATAAAAAAAGGGAGCATCTTCCCGGAAAAGCGTGACGGCAGCTATACCGGATATCTCAGAAGCCAGGTGCTGCCCGCTGCCTGCGGACAGGTGCACGACCGCGAGGAGCTTTACCGCGCGCTCTGTCCGGAAACGCTCGAACAGCGCCTCTCGGAAAACGAACCTTACATCGTGGATATGACCTGTGAGATAAACGGCGACTTCTGCTTCAAGCGGTTCACGTTCTATACAGTTGACAGGAGCGCAAATTTTTACATATTGCTGAAATCCGACATGACCGATATCATAAAGGTCCAGCGGGAGCAGAACGAACTGCTCAGGAACGCACTTGAAGAAGCAAACAAGGCCAACGCTGCAAAGACCGCGTTCCTTTCCAGCATGAGCCACGCGATACGCACTCCCATGAATGCGATAATCGGACTTGACAACATAGCGCTGAAAGATGAGGAGCTATCCGTACAGACACGCGAATATCTTGAAAAGATAGGCGGCAGCGCACATCATCTGCTCAGGCTGATAAACGATATCCTCGATATGAGCCGCATCGAGAGCGGGCGCATGACCATCAGGAACGAGGAATTCCCGTTCAGTGAGATGCTCGAACAGATCAACACGATGATAAACAGCCAGTGCCGCAGCAGGGGGCTGCATTACGAATGCAGGATACTCGGCAGGACAGACCCCTATTACATCGGCGATGTGATGAAGCTGAAGCAGGTGCTGATAAATATACTCGGGAATGCGGTGAAATTCACACACGCCCCCGGAACGGTATCGCTCACCGTGGAAAAGACAGTCTGCTTTGAGGACAGGTCAACTCTGCGGTTCGTGATGAAGGACACCGGCATCGGCATGGACAAGGAATTCCTGCCGAAGCTGTTCGACGCATTCAGCCAGGAAAACGAGAACGCCGCCAACAAATTCGGAAGCACCGGTCTTGGAATGGCTATCACGCGGAATATAGTCGAAATGATGAACGGAAGTATTTCCGTGACCTCGGAAAAGGGCGCCGGATCGGAATTCACGGTGAATATCACCCTGAAGAACAGCTCCCGCGAAAGAGAACGCCCCGGCTGCCTTATCCGCCCCGAGGATATGCACGTCCTCGTGACCGATGACGACCCTGTCGCCTGCGAACACGCACGGCTCGTGCTCGAGGAGCTCGGCATATCCGCAGATATATGCACAAGCGGCGAACAGGCGGTAGAAGCCGTAAGGCTCCGCCATGCACGGCTCGAGGAATACAACCTCATACTGCTCGACCTGAAAATGCCGGAAATGGACGGCATAGAGACTGCACGGAGGATACGTGAGGTGACCGGAGGCGGGCAGGCGGTGATGATACTCACCGCATACAGCTGGAATGACATCGAGGAAGAAGCGGCGGCAGCGGGCATAGACGGATTTATCGCAAAGCCCCTCTTTGCGGACAAGGTCACCGAGGAGATAAACAAGGCGCTCAGCAGCAGATCTGCGCGGAAGACCGAGGAGATCCGCCGCGCAGACCTCAACGGCAGACGCATACTTCTTGCGGAGGATGTCGATATAAATGCCGAGATAATGAAGGAACTGCTCGATATGCGCGGCATGACCGCCGAACACGGCGAGAACGGAAAGATAGTCTCGGAGATGTTTGCAGCGAGCCCTCCGGGATATTACGATGCAGTGCTCATGGATGTGCGTATGCCGGTGATGAACGGTCTTGAAGCCGCCGCCGCGATACGTGCGCTCGACCGCCCCGACGCAAGGACGGTGCCTATAATCGCCATGACCGCCAACGCCTTTGACGAGGACGTTCAGCAGACGATGCAGGCGGGCATGAACGCTCACCTGAGCAAGCCGGTCGAGCCGGATCATCTGTATGATACACTTGAAAAGCTCATAAACTGTTGAAAAAGGGAATGTTAAGTATGAAAACTATCGTATCTGCCTCTCTGCTCAGCGCGGATATGCGCTGTCTCGAAAAGGATATCATCCGCGCCGCAGCGGGTGCGGACTGTATCCATTTTGATGTTATGGACGGGGTGTTCGTGAACAACATAAGCTTCGGGATACCCGTGCTCGAAGCCGCGCGCTCCTGCACGGATCTGCCGGTCGATGTTCATCTTATGATAACCGAGCCGGAACGCTACATCGAAAGGTTCGCGGAATGCGGCGCGGACAATATCACCGTTCACGCAGAAGCCTGCCGCGATATCCGCAAAGCCGTAGAAATGATAAAAGCGTGCGGAAAGACTGCGGGACTTGCACTCAGACCCGCGACCCCTCTCTCCGATGTCGCGGAATACCTCGATATCATAGATATGCTGCTCATAATGACCGTAGAGCCGGGATTCGGCGGACAGGGCTTCATGAACGATATGACCGCCAAGATCGCCGACGCACGGAAGTATTACGATGAGCACGGCATGGATACCGATATACAGGTCGATGGCGGCATAAACGACCGCACAGCGCAGATAGTTCGCGGGGCAGGCGCAAACGTCCTCGTGACGGGCTCCTACCTGTTCCATGCGGATAATATCAGGGAAGCCGCCGATCTGCTCAGACGGTGAGCCTTTCGAGCGCGCCGCTCTCTATCAGCAGGGAATAATGCTCCCGTGTGTAGGCGGCGGTCACGCTCTGCGGGAATCTTACCGACCCCGACGGAACATCCAGCGACACCACTATGCGGAAATCCTCCGCCGACATAAAAAGACTGCTTTCGGCAATGATGCCGCCCGCGCGCTTTTTCAGCAGGGCTGCACAGTCTGCGAGCTCACCCGCTGCCGCGCAGGAAAAAACTATCTCCGGTCTTTCACTGCGCATTTTTCTCACGCGCTTTCTTCGGACGGCACTGTTCCCGTCAGTGATATATATCACGCACCCTCCGTGTGATGCGGGAACTATCCCCATGCAGATCTCCCTGCCGCGGAGATCGACACCGTGAGTGCGCAGAAGCTCATCGGTGATATATGCCATCAGACTGCCCGTGCGTTTCCTGTCCGCACCTGCGCTTTCGCGGTCAAGCCCGAAGGATCGCAGCTCGCGCGCAGAAAGCGTCACCCTTGCGGTATGCCTGCCTATAAG
>CAMVPV010000141.1 GCA_947169455.1 uncultured Clostridia bacterium
TAGCGCGCGAGGCGGATATGGTCATGTACACGAACGCAGGACCGGAGATATCGGTATGTTCGACGAAGGCATACGCAGTGCAGATAGCATTCATGTACCTGCTCGCGTTCAGGATAGCGCTCGCGAAGGGGAAGATATCCGAGGACGAGTGCCGTGCGCTCACTTCCGAGCTTGAAGCGATACCCGATGTTATCGGAAAGTGCCTTGAAAGCAGGGAGCAGTACCAGTATGTCGCATCAAAGCTCATGGCTGCGGACAGCCTGCTCTACATCGGCAGGGGACTTGACTATGCGCTGAGTATGGAGGGCTCGCTGAAGCTGAAGGAGATATCCTACATACACAGCGAATCCTATGCCGCAGGCGAACTCAAGCACGGCACCATTTCGCTTATCGAGGAAGGTATGCCGGTGATCGCGGTAGCTACGCAGAGCGATCTGTTTGAGAAGACCGCATCGAACGTGCGTGAGGTAAAGACGAGAGGCGCGATGGTCATCATGGTGTGCAGCGAAAAGACGAACATCGAATCGGACAGCATAGACCATAAGATAATACTGCCGGCTGTGCGTGATATCCTTATGCCCATGGTAACGGTAGTGCCTTTGCAGATGCTTGCTTACTACACCGCCGTTCAGAGGGGAACGAATGTCGATAAGCCGAGGAACCTCGCTAAGTCTGTAACGGTGGAATAAGCGGCAGCGGGGCGCCGCGCCCCTGAAGCTGCGGGCAGTGATATGCAGACTAAAGAATATTGTACCACGAAGGAACTTCCTTCGTGCGGAGATCGTTTATACGGCGGCGGATGCTGCTTGCTTCGGCGAGCAGTCCGCCGCTGTCTTTTTCGGCGAGCGGTCTGAGCTTTGCGATATCCGCGCTTATCTCCGCGATATCGTCATCGCCGAGCATGAGTGAGAGATACTTTTCGTATCTGTACCAGTGCTGTTCCGTCTGTTCCGCGAGACGGACGGCATTTTCGCTTCTGCCCGCGCGGCAGAGATCAACGAGTGCGGTCACATCCGCCCCGATGATATCCGCTGCGTGAACGACGGTCAGGCAGCCCGCGAGGGATATCCCGAAGACCGCCGCCATTACCGCCGCGGCGATGATAACTCTTTTCACAGAAGGTCACTTCCTCATTTTTTCCACTATGCATATTTCTCCGCTGTCCGGAACGACGGTCATGATATAGATGCCGCTCACCGAGAGCGAACGCTTTTTCAGTTCGTTATCGAGCTGTTCCCGGGAAAAGCCGCACAGTGCAAGATTATTCTTCAGCAGTACACCGTCCTCGATGATGAGCACGGGCGGGTCGCAGTCGCAGTTTTTCAGCATGATATCGCCGTTCGTGACGCCGCGGCTCTCATATTTCGGATAGACCGAGATCTTTCCGTTCGTTTCGGCTATCGCATACTGCACCTCGGAGATATCGAAGATGTTCTGTCCGCGTATCGCCTCCATGAGATCATCCACGGTGAAGCGCAGCTCGTGCATCTTCTGCTGGTCTATTTTCCCTCCGCTTATTATAACTACCGGGCGTCCGGACATCAGTGTGCGCACTTTGCCGTACATCATTCCCGCCCACGACATCAGCACATCGAGGCTGACCAGCGTGAGCAGCGGTATCAGCCCGATGATGAGCGGTATGGATCTGTCCTCGAGGGAGAGCGTGGCTATGTTGGAGATAAGTATGGTAATGGCGAGCTCGGAGGGCTGCAGCTCGCCTATCTGGCGTTTTCCCATGAGGCGCACGGAAAGTATCAGCACACAATATACTATTATCGCACGGATGAATATTATCAGCAAAAGAACACCCCGCAAAGGCAGATTATGATAGTATTATCCCATGCGGGGAAGGAAATATGCAAAAAAGGAGCGGAAACGCAGCTGCATTTCCGCTCCGGATCATTATTTCCAACAGAGGCATCAGTCAAGACGCTCTTCCACTCTGTCAAGACGCTCCTTGATCTGAGCGAGAGTCTCGACCATTTCGCGCTGACCGCTGTCGAGCTTTCTCTGAGTCTCAAAAAGCTTTTCCTGTCCTTCAAAAAGCCTGAGGAGTATCTCATCTGTTGTAACTGTGCTCATTGTAATCACCTCTGTTTAACGTAATAGGCATTGCGCCGTTGAACTATCCCTTAACTTTTCTGTTCTTATTATACACCGCATCGTAACAAAAGTCAAGGAAAATTACAAATTAATTACGCTCAGAACTTAAATTGTAATAATCGGACAAAAGCGCCTCGGCTTTTTTATTTGAATTGTATAATTATCGGTTTTGACAACTGTTTAGAAATATATTGTTGATATTTACATATATGCAACACACATTTCAGTCAGATTTTGTGTAAGATTTCGCAATATTTTTCTTGAAGAAAAGCAAATTTTGATATATTATTAATAAAATATTATACTGCCGCTTTGTTGCTTTATTGCGGCGTCACATAAAAGGAGGAATTTTCGATGATAAGAACAGCGGATACCGAGAACGGAAAGGTACGCGGACTTCCCGCCGCTGACCCGAGGATAACCACTTTCAGGGGGATACCTTTTGCAGCGCCGCCCGTAGGCGAGAACCGCTGGCGTGCGCCTCAGCCCTGTGAAAGCTGGGAGGGCGTCCGCGACTGCTTTGAATTCGCACCTATCTCGGTGCAGGATACCCCCGGTCTGGGCGATGACCTCTACTGCCGTGAATGGCACGTTGACCCTCAGATACCGATGGGGGAGGACTGCCTCTATCTGAATATATGGACGAATGCGCGCAGCACCGAGGATAAGCTGCCCGTGCTGGTGTGGTATTTCGGCGGCGGATTTCAGTGGGGATATACCGCTGAAATGGAATTTGACGGCGAAAGGCTCGCACGCCGCGGTATCATCGTTGTTACCGTGAATTACAGGCTCGGTGCGTTCGGATTTCTTTCGCACCCGCAGCTCACCGCAGAGCAGCCCGATGCACCTGCGAATTTCGGTTCGCTCGATCAGCAGGCGGGTCTGCGCTGGGTAAAGCGGAATATCGCCCATTTCGGCGGCGACCCCGACAATATCACGATAGCAGGGCAGTCTGCAGGCGGCGGAAGCGTTATGGCGCAGATGGCCTGCAGGGACAATGAAGGACTTTTCGGAAAGGCAGCCGTGCTCAGCGGGATGATAAGCAGCCCTTATGCGGTTAACGAATTCTTCATCCCCAAATCGCTTGAAGAAGCCGGCAGACTCGGCGTGGAGCTGTTCGACTATCTCGGCGTAAAGACACTCGAAGAAGCAAGAAAGCTCGACGCGAACTTCATACGCGAGAAATATTCCGAGCTGCGCAATCAGGGAAAGATGTTCTTTACGATAGTGAACGACGGCAAGTTCTGCACGCAGGACCCCGCAAAGGCTTTCCGGAACGGCACAAGGCTGAGAGTTCCCGTATTTGCGGGAAATACCGGCGATGAATTCATTGACTGCATACGCGCCGCTGACAAGGCGGAGCTCGAAAGCAAGGCAAAGGAGATATTCGGCGACGACGCTGAAAAATTCCTTTCTTTCGCAGAAGCAGGCGTAAAGACAAATGACGGCTACGCTCCGGCAAACTGCCCCGAAATGGGCGTGAAAGCTGCATTTCTCGCTGAGGACAGGCTCGATTCCCCGAGAGACTGCTATTATTACAGATTCATACCCGATATCCCCGGTGATGATGACCCGGGCACGTTCCATTCCTGCGACCTCTGGTTCTTCTTTGAAACCCTCGCGAAGTGCACACGTCCCTACGAGGGCAGGCACTACGATATCGCAAGGCAGATGTGCGATTACTGGGTGAACTTCATAAAGACCGGCGACCCCAACGGCAAGGATATCAACGGGAACGAGCTCCCCGAATGGAAGACCTACACATCAGCGCATAAGAACGAAATGGAATTCACGCCGAAGGGCGCGGTACCGTCTGTGGATACGAGTGATTTCAAGGCGTTCCTTGTCAATTCTATAATCAATAAGTGAGCGGAGGTATCATTGCTATGAGCAAAAAAACTGCATTCAATCCGTATCTTCCGCCGTGGGAATATATTCCCGACGGTGAGCCCTACGTTTTCGGAGACAGGGTATATGTCTATGGTTCGCACGACTTCTTCAACGGCTATGTTTTCTGCATGGGCGATTATGTATGCTGGTCAGCGCCGGTAGATGACCTCGGCGACTGGCGCTATGAGGGCGTGATCTACCCAAGAAACGCCGACCCGCGCAACAAGGACGGAAAGATGTGCCTTTACGCTCCGGATGTCACGGTAGGTCCGGACGGGAGATATTACCTTTACTATGCACTCGACAAGCTGCCGATAATGTCAGTGGCAGTGTGTGATACGCCCGCAGGCAAGTATGAATTCTACGGATATGTCCGCTATCCCGACGGCACTATCCTCGGTGAAAAGGAGGGCGACGAGCCCCAGTTCGACCCGGGAGTTCTCACCGAGGGGGATGTGACATATCTTTACAGCGGTTTCTGCGGCAGGGGCGACAAGAGCAGGACAGGCTCAAGGGTGGTCATTCTGGATAAGGATATGATCACACTGAAGACCGAACCGGAAACGATAATACCCGGGAGCGAATACAGCGCCGGCACGGAGTTCGAGGGTCACGCATTCTTTGAGGCGTCCTCGATACGCAAGGTGAACGGTAAATATTATTTCATCTATTCATCGGAAGTGATGCACGAGCTCTGCTACGCCGTCAGCGACAGTCCACTCGGCGGATTCAGATACGGCGGCGTGCTGATAAGCAACGCCGATCTGCACATAGACAGCTACAAGCCCGCTGATATGTCCATGGCGTACAGCGCGAACAACCACGGCAGCATCGTTGAGATAAACGGTGAATGGTACATATTCTATCACCGCCCCACCAACGGAACATGGTACAGCAGACAGGGCTGCGCCGAAAAGCTGACGCTCAATGCG
>CAMVPV010000142.1 GCA_947169455.1 uncultured Clostridia bacterium
CTGCATATTCACTCCGATGCAGTCATATCCCGCTTTCCGGACGAGGTATGCTGCTGCGGAGGAATCCACCCCGCCGCTCATTGCGATAAGTGCCTTGCTCATTTGCCGAGCCTCAGCATTTCATCTATGCAGTGACGCGCCTTTGAAAGCGTTTCCTCATCAAGGATTATCTCGGTGCCGGTGCCGGTGGTGACGATATCATATATCTCCGGCAGTGTGGTCAGATGCATATTGTGGCAAACGCAGTCTTTGGAAAGCGGATAGAAGCGCTTGTCCGGACATTCGTAGCGCAGGTGTTCAACGATGCTGTTTTCGGTGCCGATGATGAATTCTTTGCTGCTGCTTTCCTTTGCGAATTTCATGATGCCGGTGGTGCTGCCGGCGTAATCCGCCTCAGCGGTAACAGCAGGCTGACATTCGGGATGAACGAGCAGGAGCGCATCTGGGTGAGCTGCTCTTGCAGCCTTGACATCCTCAAGGCTCATTCTCATGTGAACGGGACAGCCGCCGCTCACCATCCTGAAATTCTTGTCGGGGATCTGCTGCTGCACATAATTGCCGAGATTGGGGTCGGGCACGAAGATGATGTCCTTTTCGGGCATATTCTTAATGATCTTTACGGCAGATGCGGATGTTACGCAGACATCGCATACCGTTTTCAGCGATGTGGTGGTGTTTATGTATGCTACTACCGCATATCCGGGGTATTTCTGCTTCAGCTGCAGAACGAATTCCTTGTCTATCTGGTCAGCCATTGGGCATAGCGCATCGGGCGTTGAGAGGAAAACCTTCTTCTGCGGAGAAAGGAGCTTTACTGTCTCCGCCATAAAGCGTACACCGCACATGATGACAGTATCGCAGTCAGTCTTTGCGGCTTGTTCGCTGAGCGAGAAGGAATCACCGACAAAATCTGCTACCTCGAGTATGTCCTGCGACTGGTAAGCGTGAACAAGTATGCAGATGTTCTTTTCCTTTTTCAGTCTGATTATTTCGTCCTGCATTTCCCGTATTTTCATGATAAAACTCCGTTCTGCCGATAGCGGCGGTATATTTCATTCAATTGGATCAGTATCTTGTAAGACTGCCCTCTGCGGACAGTTCGGGAAAATCCCACTGGCGAAGCACCTCATATACACCTATCGCGACCGAGTTCGAGAGATTAAGGCTCCTCAGCGTCGGCCGCATAGGAATGCGAACGCACCGTTCGTAATTGCTGTAAAGCAGTTCCTCGGGGAGCCCCGCATCTTCCCTGCCGAAAACGAGGAAGCAGTTATCCGGGTAATCTACAGAGGAATAGAGCTTCTTGCCCTTGGTGGTAAAATAGAAATATTCTCCGTCCGTGCGCGAGAAAAAATCATCGAACGAGGAATAGTACGTTATATCGAGTTTGTCCCAGTAATCAAGACCGGCTCGTTTCAGTTTCTTGTCGTCTATCCGGAATCCGAGCGGCTCTATCAGATGCAGGGCAGCTCCCGTTACGGCGCAGGTGCGAGAGATATTACCTGTGTTCTGCGGTATCTGCGGTTCCGCAAGCACGATGTTCAGTCTGTGTATCATAACGGCTCCTTACAGCGGTTCGTAATCGCAGAGCATCGGGTCGCTCATGAGATACCCGAGGCAGTCTTCGAGCATGATACCCTCACGCGGGTCGGAAGAATAGCCGTAGGTGGTCTTTATGGCAAGTTCCATGAACGACGATGCACGGTTCATCGCAAGCGGAAGGCTGTCTCCGCGGAGGAGCCCGCCTGTCAGTACGGAAGCAAATGCGTCACCGGTGCCGGGGTAATTGACGTTCACGGGTCTGTACGGTATCTTCCAGAATTTGCTGTTTGTGCGGTCGTATCCGATGTTCATGGTCGAGTTTTCGGTAAATACGCTCGTGATGACGACCTTTTCGGGTCCGAGCTCGGACAGCCTCACGAGATAGCTCTTCATCGTGCTCACATCGAGCATCGGCTGATCGGGCTCCTCGCCGAGAAGCATTGCGGCTTCGGTAACGTTCGGCGTTATCATATCCGCTATCTTCACAAGTTCGCCCATACGTCTGCGAAGTTCGGCATTGCAGGTCTTGTACGGTTTGCCGTGGTCTGCCATAACGGGATCTACCACCTTGAGCGAACCCTTGTATTCCGCAAAGAAATCGAGACAGTGATCTATCTGTTCGGTGGAGGCGAGAAATCCGCTGTATATGCAGTCAAAGCCGAAACCGAGCCGTTTGTAGTGCTCCAGCGACTGCGGGATATAGTCGGTCAGGTCGCGCATCACTACATCACCGAAACCGCCGGTATGTGAGGAGAGTATCGCTGTGGGTATGGGACAGACCTGTATCCCCATTGCCGAGAGTACCGGCAGTATCACGGTCAGTGAGCACCTGCCGATACCCGACAGGTCGTGTATCGCGGCTATCTTTATATGTCTGTTCATCTGTGAATAATATCCTTTCGGGAATTAATCCTGTTCTTCGCTCAGCATCAGCCATTCATCGGAAAGATCGGAGGACAGCTTTTTGAGCCGTTCATATTCAGCGCATTTTTCGTTCATCAGCTGATAGTCGGCGCACACCTCAGGTGAGGAAAGCTCCTTGCTCAGCTTTTCCGTTTCGGCATCGAGCCGCTGTATCTCCGCTTCTATCTCCTTGATCCGGCGGCGGTCGTTTGCGGCTTTGGCACGCTGTTCCTTTGAGCGGAAAGTTACCGCAGACTTTTCCTCGGCTTTTCTTTTCCGCAGTTCCCGCTTTTCGATCTCCTGTGCCTGACGCAGTTCATGCATTTTGCGGCGCTTTTCCTCCATGAACTCTTCAAATCCGCATTCATAAAGGTGCGCACCGCTGTCGGTGATCTCCATTATCCTGCCCGCGAGCCTGTTGAGCAGATAGCGGTCGTGGGAAACGAAGATTATCGTGCCGGTGAATTCGCACAGAGCCTCTTCGATAGATTCCTTTGCGGATATATCGAGGTGATTGGTGGGCTCGTCAAGCACGAGCACATTCGCGTGTTCGAGCATCATCACAGCGAAGGAGAGAGCAGCCCTTTCACCGCCGCTCAGCACTCCGACCTTCTTGAACACATTCTCGCCGGTTATCCTCACGAGCGCTAGCAGAGATCGCACTTCGCGGTCGCTCATGGTACGGCGGCGGCTGTGGATCTCTTCCATGGCGGTCTTTTCTGGGTCAAGCTGTGAATTTTCCTGATCGAAGAATGCTATCTTTATGTTCTTGTTCCACTCTGTCCTGCCGCGGCGGATGGGCAGCTTTTCGAGCAGGAGCTTCAGCAGTGTGGATTTTCCCGTGCCGTTCGCCCCGACGATGCCGAGCCTGTCTCCGCGGCGTATCCCGAACGAGATATCATTTGCGAGTACCTTGTAATTATCATCACTGCCCACGGTGATGTCAAGGTTCTTTATTGACAGCACATCGAGGGGCGGCTCTATGTCGTATTCAAATTTTATCTTTGCTTTGCGCTCGGCGAGAACGGGCTTTTCGATGAGTTCCATCGCTTCGAGCTTCTTTATGCGGCTCTTTGCCATTGCAGAGGTGCTTGCGCGGACAAGGTTCCTGTCAACGAAGTCCTGCAATTTTGCTATTTCCTCCTGCTGAGCCTCATACTCCTTCAGCTGGCGTTCCGTGTCGGCTTTTTTCTGAACTGTGAATGCGGAATAATTACCCTTGTAGCGTTTGAGCACACCGCGTTCTATCTCACATATCGATCCTGCGAGCTTATCGAGGAAGTAGCGGTCGTGCGATACTATCAGCAGGGCACCTTTGTACTCGGAGAGATAATCTTCAAGCCACATCACGGTATCGAAATCGAGGTGGTTTGTCGGCTCGTCGAGTATGAGCAGCTGCGGTTCCTCGAGAAGCAGCTTTGCGAGGGCAAGGCGTGTCTTTTCGCCGCCGCTCAGTGAGGATATCACCATATCATCGCGCTCGGGCGGAAAGCCCATGCCGTTGAGCACGTTGCGTATCTTCACATTGATAAGATAGCCCTCTTTCGCCTCAAATCCGGCGGTGATGCGGTCATATTCACGAGATACCTCTGCGAGCAGCTTTTCATCGCCGTGTATCTCGGGGCGGGACATTTTTTCCTCAAGACTGCGCATTTTGTCCTGCATTTCGAGCAGCGGGCGGAACACCGAGGTCATTTCCTCGATTATCGTGCTGCTGCGGTCAAGACCTGTGTTCTGTTTCAGAAATCCGATGTTCATGCCGCGTGTGACCGCAAGGCGCGGTATATACGGCTCAGGCTGAGAATCGTATTCTATGCTGCCTGTGATTATGCCGAGCAGGGTGGATTTCCCGCATCCGTTCACGCCGACAAGACCTATGCGGTCGTTGTTTTCGATCGTCAGGGCTGCATTTTTCAATATCTGCCGGTCGCCGAACGTCTTGCTTATATTTTCAAAAGAAAGTATCATTGTTCATTATCCTTGAAGACCCTGCGGCAGACTATCCTGCCGCTGTTCCTGTGCTCGTCTGCCGGGAAAAGCGCACCGAGTTCCTTTTTCAGTTCCCTGAACCGGAGATGGCGCACATACGCGAAGGTCTTTTTTTCTCCCTCATGTGCGAGCATTGTAAGCAGGAACTCTATCCTGCGTGAAGTATTTTTGCTGATGAGGCGCGTTTTTCTCCCGCGGTCGAAATATTCGAGCGGAGAGCGGTCAGTGTAGTTTTCCTTCATGTATATCTTGCTTGCGGCAACGCGGTCGCAGAACATTTCTATAAGATATTTCATCGGCATATCCACACCGCTCATACGCCGTGTGACGGGGTCGTAATCCGTCCAGTATTCAAAGTGATGCCGGTTCCTGCCCTTGTGGTGCATCCACGCAGAGGAGTAGCCTTTTTCTTCGCGTTCGGCTTCATTGGGGCTGCGGTCTCCCTGAAAATTCCTACAGCTCACGAT
>CAMVPV010000143.1 GCA_947169455.1 uncultured Clostridia bacterium
TTCTTTCCCTTGTCCTTGAAGTATTCCGCGATAGCCGTCGCGGTCATGGGGCATTTGTTGCGCATCATGGACGGCTGGTCGGAGGTAGCGACCACGAGTGCGGAACGCGCCATCCCCTTGGGTCCGAGGTCGCGCTCGATGAACTCGAGCACCTCTCGTCCACGCTCTCCGACAAGTGCGATAACGTTGATATCCGCCTGCACCTCGCGGGCTATCATGCCCATGAGCGTCGATTTACCGACGCCGGAGCCTGCGAATATGCCCATACGCTGTCCGCGGCCTATGGTCAGCAGACCGTCTATCGCCTTTACGCCGAAGGGGATTATATCCTTTATCGCGGGGCGCGTCAGCGGATTTACCGGCTCGCCCGCTATCGAATATCTCTCGGTGGTGATGACAGGACCCTTTCCGTCGATAGGCTCGCCTATCGCATTGATGACCCTGCCTATCAGCGCATCACCCACGCCGACTGCGAGCTTGTCGCCGGTGTTATCGACTATCGACCCGGGGCCTATGCCCTCGATATCGGTATAGGGCATCAGCATTACCTTGCCGTTGTTGAAGCCGACCGCCTCGCAGTAGATGAACTCTCCGCTCCTGCCGTTCTTGTATATGCGGCATACATCGCCGATATTGCACAGCGGACCGGACGCCTCTATCGTCATGCCGACTATTTTTTCGATCTTGCCCTGATAGCGGTAGAAGTCGGTCTGTCTCACCGCATCGCGGACTGCCGCAAAATTCATGGAATATTACTCATCTCCGCGTGTATTCTTCACTATCTCCCGCAAAAATTCGAGCTGTGTCGGAACGGACGCATCAACGACCTCATTGCCGTTGTCGAGTATCACCGTGCCGGGGGGTTCGTCCTCGGGGGAGAGGTACTCAACTTCAATTTCGGGGATATAGGAAAGTATGCCTTTTATGAAATCCTTGTCGGTGCGCATCTCTTCCGAGACTTCGCCCTTCATGACGGATATCTTTATGAAATCGGAATTGCGGAACGACTTTGCCGCCTGTGCGATTATCCTTTCGATCATCCTGTCATCGCGGTCAAGGCGATCCATAACGATCTTTTCGGCGGCGGCGTATATCGTCTCGCGTATCTCCGCTTCGTGTGAGATATAATATGCTTCCTTGCGGGAGTTTATCTCTTCAAGGAAGGACGCGGCAGCCCCGAGGTATCCCTCGCACTTTTTGAGCGCCTCGCCGTGTCCTGCGTCAAATCCTTCCCTGTAGCCGTCCCTGCGGGAATCCATACGTATCTGTTCGCCGTCTGTATTCGCCTGGTTTATCATTTTCAGGGCGGCTTCGCGGGCGTCCGCTTCGAGCCGTGCGGCTTCCGCCTTTGCATCCGCGATGATCTTATCCGCCTTCTGCTGGGCTTCATAGAGCTTTCCGGAGAGTGTCCTGTCCACGCGGCGCTGTATCTCCTCCTCGCGCTGACGTTCCTCCTCCTCTATGCGCCTGCGTTCTTCCTCGCGGCGGCGTTCCTCCTCGGCGAACTCGATGAACTCTCCGTCTGTCTGCGAGGGCAGCACCACGGTGTTGTCGAGCTCTACGGGCTTTCTGCCGACATTGTAGCCGCTCCTGTTTATTTTAAGCAATTATCTCATCCTCACCGCTCTTGCCGATAACGAGCTCGCCCTCTTCTTCGAGGTGGCGGATTATGCCGACGATCCTCTGCTGAGCCTCTTCGACGTCACGCATACGGATATTATGCAGATACTCGATCTCCTGCTGTATGGATTCCTGCATACGCTGGGGCATATTCGCGTAGAGAGCTGCGGCGACATCGGAGTTCGAGCCCTTGATAGCAACGGCAAGATCTTTTGTCTCGCAGTCCCTGATGAACCTCTGGATAGCCATGGAATCCAGTCCGAGGATATCCTCGAACACGAACATCTTTTTCTTGATCTCATCGACAAGGGCAGGATCTCTGACAGCCAGCTCGTCGAAGATGTACTTCTCGGTAGCGCGATCGACCTTGTTGAGGACATCTGCCACGTAGTTTATGCCGCCGACTGCGGTGCTGTCCATGGAAACGACAGCGGCGAACTTTCTTTCGAGGGTAGCCTCGATAGCCTTGATGGTATCGGGCGATGCCGAATCCATCTTTGCGATCCTCTCGACCACATCCACGCGCTTTTCCTTCGGCAGCTCATTGAGCACGGCAGAAGCCTGCTCCGAGGTGGCGTAGGAGAGTATGAGCGCGATGGTCTGCGGATACTCGTTCTGCACGATGGCGAGGAGGTTCTTGTAATCGGATTTGCGGATAAAGTCGAACGCCTTGACCTGCATGGTGCGGGATATCTTGTCCATGAGGCGCTGTGCGGCTTCTGCGCCGAACGCCTTTTCGAGGACATCCTTTGCGTAGTCTATGCCGCCGTCGGTGATGACTTTTTCTGTAAGGCAGAGCTGGTAGAATTCGTTGAGCACTTCTTCCACCACGCTGCCGTCAAGAAAGGGGAGACTTGATACGTTGAAGGTGAGCCTCTCGACCTCATCATCGCTGAGGTGCTTATACACATAGGCTGCGTTTTCGGCGCCGATAGCGGTGACGACCACTGCCGCCTTTTCAGACAGTGAAAGTTCTTCGATATCACTCATTTTCGTCCGCTCCCTCTTCCTTCTTCTTTTTCTTCTTTCCTGCTGCGGTCATTTCGTCCTCCTCGTTCATCCAGCTTCTAAGCAGCTGAGCAACGATCTCGGGGCGCTGACGCGCAAATTCGGTGATCTCTCTTCTGATGATGACCTCCTTGGAGTTCTCGTCGCTGCCGAGCAGGCTCGGTATATCGACGCCCGGCTGATGCTCTGCGAGCAGGGCGAAGTTCTCGACGAGAGGCTCGTTCGCGCCGCCGGTATTTGCGGCAAGGAGTTCCTGCTCGAACTGCTTTCTCTTCTTCTTCGCGCTTCTGGATACTGCGATGAGCACTACGATGAGGATTATCATAAGTCCGAGGAGTATCCCTCCGAGTATCAGCAGCTGACGCAGGGTAAGACCGAACAGGTACTTCTGTTCATCTTCCTCTTCCTCGCCCTCGGAGTACTTGGGCAGGCTGGTAACGGTGACGACATCGTTTATCATCAGCGGATTTACCGATGCGGCGTTGCCTATCAGCTGTGTGAGGTCGTTCTTGGTGGCATCGGGGAGATAATCGGTATAGATTATCGCGGACACCGACAGGTTATCTATGGTATAGCCTGCCTTTTCGACCTGTTCCTTATAGGTATTGACGAGGTAGGTGTTATCCACGGAGGATTCCGACCAGTTGCCGTTGCCTTCGGTATCGCCGGTGGGGTAGGTATCGTCGGCATTCCTCTCGACGCCCACTACGCCGCCCTCGGCGGTCGCATATCCGGTGGCGTTTTCCGCCTGAGCGTGCTGCAGCATACCCTTTTCGTCCTCGGTGGACGGTGTATATACGGTATCTTCCGACACCTTGGTATCGAAATTGAGCACCATATTCACGGCTACCGAGAAGCCGTCCTCGCTGTAAGCGGGGGTCAGCAGTTCGATTATCTTGTACTTTATCTGATTTTCAAGGTCTGTCTTGAACCTGAGTTTTCTTGTTTCTTCGGCTATGACGTCGATATTCTCCTCATCGGCTATGATGAGCACGCCGTTTGAATCCACTATCGAGACGTCCTCGTCCTCCATCCCCGCGACGCTCATCTTGACGATATGCGTGATACCGAGTATCTGCGAGGTGGTCAGCACGGTATTGTCCTTCAGATATACCACTACATGGGCGGTCGGGTCGTTCTGATACGCCGCGATAACGGTATTCTTGGGTTTGGGTATCGAAAGCGTCACGGTCGCCTTATCCACGTTTTCAAGCGAGGATACTATCGCGGAGAGCCTGCTTTCGAGCGCCATTCTCGAATATTCGTTCTTTTCCGATTCGGTGGTGAACATACCCACATTTGCGGTATACAGGTCGTATGTAAGCGTGCTCTTGGGGTATCCCTGCTGAGCGAGCGTCATTGTGAGCTTGTCCTCCGTCCCCTTGGGAACGGTTATCTTTCCGCCGTGGATGGTATAGTCATAGCCCGCTTCATCTATGATAGCGGCTATTTCAGCAGCCTCGGAGGTCTCAAGGTTCTCGAACAGAACGACATATTCCTTCCTGTTGAGAAGCACCGTTATCACTATCGCGGCGATGACCGCCACGACGAGCAGCGTGATATACAGTATCTTCATCTTTTTCTCTTGTCTGTTCCAGAACTGCCTGAAGGAATCGAGCACCTTCGTCAGCTGTTCCTTTGGTGTAGCCATATTCTAATAAGTCCCCTCATGAAAGATTTTGCCGCGCTCCGTCAGATCTGCATCTGCATTATTTCTTTATAGCTCGACTGAGCGGCGTCTCTTATCGCGACAAAGGTCTCAAGGGATATCCTTGCTTTGGTGATGTTGTTGTAGATGGTGTGCAGGTCGTCGATATCACCCATTATGATGTCTGCGGCGTTCCTGTCGAGCACCTTCTGGGTCTCCTGCGTTTCGTTGAGCACTTCCCTGAACACATCGGTGAATGAGGGCTTTCTGTCAAGATAGACTATCGTGGGCTCATTCTGCGAGAGTATATTGAGCGGCTTTATGCTGTCGCTCATAGGTACAATAAACATTTTAACGATTCCCTTTCTTCACTTTACTTTCCGCTCAGTTCCTGTGCCTTTGAGAGCATCGACTTTACCACCTGTATGGCGGAAGCGTTCGCCTCGTATGATCTCTGTGCCGCGAGCAGATCTATCTGTTCCTTGGTATTATCAACGTTGGTCTGATATATGTAGCCGTCCTCATCCGCAAGGGGGTTGTCGGGGTCATACACGGGGGTGAGCGGAG
>CAMVPV010000144.1 GCA_947169455.1 uncultured Clostridia bacterium
ATTTGTAAAATCTCCCCTGAAAGCATGGGAAAACCCATGCTCACTTTGAGAACAGTATCACCGTAGCTGTTGCGTACTTCTTGCAGCGGGTTATGCTTACGCTGATATTGCAGTTCATCGTGGAGAATTTCGTCTTTGCCGTTCCCGAAAGGCTGATATACGGCGTGCCGAGCATATCGGTGAGCACCGATATCTCATTCAGGCGGCATCCGCGGAAGTTCAGCCCCATAGCCTGTGCGAACGCCGTTTTCGCGCAGTACAGCTTTGCAACGGTATTCGCGTTGAAGTGCAGCTTGGTGAGCATCTTCAGTTCCTTCGCCGTGAACATACGCCCGAGCAGACCTGATCTTCTGAGCATATCCGCTATTCTGTCTATCTCAATGATGCTTGTTCCGACCTTCAGTGTGTTCATAGTTCATCATCCTTCCGGATATCATATCTCAGAAATATCCTGTTATTTTTTGGAGAGCATTTCTCTGCGGCGGTATTCCGACTTCACTGCGCTGCTGAGGTAGTGTTCTATCCCTTCAAGCATTTTTTCGTCCGGTGAGAAGATTATCCTCACGCTGCCGAGCGAGGAATGCTTCATATCCGCGAAATATTCGCCCTCGCCGGTGTTGTCCGATACCTGCACGGTCGTACATTCATCGGGGGCTTCGGGCGCATCGGCGAGCCTGCCGAAGCTTTCAAAGGTGGTTATGTCGGCGGTTATGAGACGCTTGCGCTTGCGCTTGCCGGATATCTTGTCGATATCTATCTCGTTGTTTGTCATGATGTATTCGTACTCGGTGTCAAGCCCCGAAACGAGGAAATATCCCCCGTAGATGATACCGCCGCCCAGGAACAGGTTCATCGGGAAGAGTATCATCAGCAGGGCGGCAGCTATCAGTGATACTATCACAGTTGCCGCTATCAGTGCGGCGCGCTTTGCCTTGTCGGCGGATGTGGGGCGTTTCGATACGAGGTGTTCATGAATATTGTCCATTATGAGTTCTGCACATACCTTTCATGATAAAAATCAGCATTGAACTGCTATCTGAACCATTATAACATAAAAAAAATCATTTTTCAACCGAAAAAGGCTTGCAATTTGAAATTTTTTTGATTATAATATAATAGTATCATTGGGATAATATGCAAAAACGTGTTTTCCCGGTGCACTGTCAATGGAAGGAATGAGAACGGATATGAAAGAACAGCTTGAACAGATAAGACAGTCGGCTTCTGAGCTGCTTGAAAAATGCAGCGACCTGAAGCTGCTTGACGATCTGAGAGTAAAATATCTCGGAAAAAAGGGTGAACTCACATCCATACTGAAACAGATGGGCTCTCTCTCTGCCGAGGAGCGCCCCGCTATGGGTCAGCTTGCGAACAAGGTGCGCGCCGATATCGAAAATGCGCTCGCCGAAAGAACGGCACAGGTGAAGGCTGAGCTTGAAGCGAAAAGGCTCGAAGCGGAAACCATCGACGTTACGCTGCCGGGAAAGCGCCAGCCGATAGGAAAGCTGCACCCGCTCACCAAGGTGATGGACGAGATAGAGGAGATCTTCCTCGGCATGGGCTTCGATATCGCGGAGGGACCCGAGGTAGAGTATGATTACTATAACTTCGAGGCGCTCAACATACCGCCCGATCACCCCGCAAGGGATACGCAGGATACGTTCTATATAACCGACAATATCCTGCTGCGCACACAGACATCATCGGTGCAGGCTCATGTTATGGAGAACAAGAAGCCCCCGATAAGGATAATCTCACCCGGCAGGGTATATCGCTCCGACGCCGTGGATGCCACACACTCGCCGCTGTTCCACCAGATAGAGGGGCTTGTGGTCGATAAGGGCATCACTATGGCTGATCTCTGCGGAACGCTCGATATGCTTATGAAGCGTCTGTACGGCGAGGAATGCCGCATACGCCTGCGTCCGCACCACTTCCCGTTCACCGAACCCTCCGCCGAAGTGGATATCCTCTGCTTCAACTGCGGCGGTAAGGGCTGCTCGATGTGCAAGGGCGAGGGCTACGTGGAGCTTCTCGGCGCGGGCATGGTACACCCGAGAGTGCTTTCGGGCTGCGGGATAGACCCCGAGGAATACAGCGGATTTGCGTTCGGTCTCGGACTGGAGAGGATCGTTATGGGCAGATACGGCATCAACGATCTCCGTCTGCTCTACGAGAACGACCTGAGGTTCCTCGATCAGTTCTGATCCCATAAAAATTCCGAAAGCGAGGTATTGTAATAATGGATCTTTCATTGAAATGGCTTAAAGATTATATAGATACAGGGGTCGATGCCAAGCAGTTCTGCTATGACATGACCATGACAGGCTCGAAGGTCGAGGGCTATACCGTCGAGGGCGCGGAGATATCCGGCGTCGTCGTTGCGAAGATACTCGACGTCAAGCCGCACGAAAATTCCGACCACCTTGTTATATGTCAGGTCGATGTCGGCGCGGATGCCCCCGTGCAGATAGTTACGGGCGCGCCCAATATACGCGAAAATAACGTGGGCGATCTCGTTCCTGCGGCGCTCGTGGGCGCTGAGCTCCCGAACGGCGTGAAGATAAAAAAAGGAAAACTGCGCGGCGTGGAATCTAACGGTATGCTCTGTTCGCTCGGCGAGCTCGGTCTTACCGTGCATGATTTCCCCTACGCGATAGCAGACGGCATATTCATACTGAAACAGGAGGAGGGCTGCCCCGAACTGAAGCCCGGTATGGATATAAAGGAGGCTATCGGTCTTGATGATGTTTCCGTGGAATTCGAGATAACCTCCAACCGCCCCGACTGCCTTTCGGTGCTCGGACTTGCAAGGGAGGCGCACGCCACATTCGACAAGCCGCTCACGATAAAGGAGCCTGAGTTCAGGGGCTGCGGCGGCAATATAAACGATATGCTGAAGGTCGATATCGAGAACGGTCTTTGCAGCAGATATATCGGCGGCGTGGTAAAGAACGTGAAGATAGGTATGTCCCCGAGGTGGATGAGAGAGCGCCTGCGCGCCAGCGGTGTCCGCCCGATCAACAATTTCGTGGATATCACCAACTATGTTATGCTCGAATACGGTCAGCCGATGCACGCTTTCGATATAAAGTATATCGCGGGCGGTGAGATACACGTCCGCAATGCGCGCAAGGGCGAGAAGATAACCACCCTCGACGGCACTGAGAGAGAGCTTTCCGAGGAAATGTGCGTCATCGCCGACAGGGACAAGCCTGTTGCGGTTGCCGGCGTTATGGGCGGTGAGTACAGCGGCATCATGGATGATACCGATACCGTCGTGTTCGAGTCGGCTTGCTTCAACGGCGCCGCCGTAAGAAGGGCTGCAAAGGCTCTCGGCATGAGAACAGACGCATCTGCGCGCTTTGAGAAGGGACTTGACCCCGCAGGTACGCTCCCCGCGATAAAGAGGGCGCTCGAACTCGTTGAGCTGCTCGGCTGCGGCGAACCGGTCAGCGGGCTCATCGACTGCGACAAGAGCGACAAGACCCCCAAAACGGTACCCTTCGACCCCGAGTGGATAAACTCTTTCCTCGGTACGGAGATACCCGAGGCGGATATGCTGAACTACCTCGGCAAGCTCGGATTTGAAGTGAAGGACGGCAATGTCATAGTGCCGCCGTTCCGCATAGATATCGCCTGCAAGGCAGACGTTGCGGAGGAGGTCGCGAGGATATACGGCTATAACAATATCCCGCACACCGTGCTTACGGGCGCTGCCGATGCAAGGCGCACACCGGAGCAGAAGTTCCGCAAGCTGATAGACCGCACCATGACCGCACTCGGCGCTTACGAGATATCCACCTTCTCGTTCGTATCGCCCAAGGGACTTGACAGGATATGCCTTCCCGCGGACAGCCCGCTGAGAAAGACGGTGACGATATCCAACCCGCTCGGCGAGGACACCTCCGTCATGAGGACATCGGTGATACCGTCGATGTGTGAGGTGCTTGCAAGGAATTACAATAACCGCAACCTGAGCGTGTGCCTGTTTGAGAACGGCACGGAGTACATCCCCACCGGGGACGGAAAGCTCCCCGAGGAGCCCGCCCGCCTGAGCATAGGTATGTACGGCGGCGACAGGGACTTCTATGATATCAAGGGAATGACCGAGCAGCTTCTCGAAGCGCTCAACATCAACGGTGCGGAGTTCACAGCCTGCGCGGACGACAGTGCTTTCCCCGAGGCGGCTGCTTTCCACCCGGGCAGACGCGCACTGATAACCGCCGCTGACGGAACGGTGCTCGGCATAATAGGTGAGCTTTCCAAGAAGGTGACCGAAAATTACGGCATCGGCGCAAGGACATACATCGGAAAGCTGCTCGTTCCGGAGCTGATGAAGGCATCGGAGGGCGACAGGGTATATAAGCCGCTGCCGAAGTACCCCGCATCGGTGAGGGATCTCGCAGTGGTATGCGACACGAAGATACCCGTTGCGGAGCTTGAAAAGGCTATCCGCACGGCGTCGGGGAACATCCTCGAAAGCGTGAAGCTGTTCGATGTATATACCGGCAGTCAGATAGCAGCGGGCAGGAAATCTGTCGCTTATTCGCTGACCTTCCGTTCGCACGAGGGCACTCTCACTGATGAACAGACCGAGGGCGCCATGAAGAAGATACTGAAGAAGCTGTCCGAAATGGGCGCGGAGATACGTTCATAAAATGAGAAGCTGAAATGAAGAGGATATACAGGATAATATCTGCAGTGCTCGCTGCTGTGATGATGCTCTGCGTGATGTGCGCGGGTGTTTCCGCTGAGGCTGTCAGGTCCGCAAAGCTGAGCAGGACAAAGGTAACGATCGGCGCGGGGGAGACATATCAG
>CAMVPV010000145.1 GCA_947169455.1 uncultured Clostridia bacterium
GGGTCTGCTTGGTATGTGCCCCACGCTCGCGGTGACAACACTTGCCAAAAACGGCATAGGCATGGGACTTGCGACAACATTCGTGCTCGTCTGCTCGAACATAGTCATATCCTCGCTGAAAAAGGTGATACCGAAAGCGGTGCGTCTCCCCTGCTTCATCGTTATAATCGCGGGCTTCGTTACGCTGATAGAATTCCTTATGAAAGGGTATATGGAGGAGCTCTACGACAGTCTCGGAGTTTTCCTCTCGCTCATCACGGTAAACTGCATTATCCTCGGGCGCGCGGAAGCTTTTGCGAGCAAGAACGGCATATTCGCATCGGCGCTTGACGGACTTGGGATGGGGCTCGGATTTACTCTCTCGCTCTTCTGTATGGGCAGCATACGCGAGATACTCGGCACCGGTTCCTGGCTGGGAATGAAGATACCAGTGCTCAGCGAACATCCGATGACGATATTCATAATGCCCGCCGGCGGCTTTTTCGTGCTTGGGATGCTGATCGCGCTCGTAAACAGGATCGCTGGGAAAAAACCGCCCGCAGAGATAAGCTGCGAGGGATGTCCGTCCGCAGCAGTGTGCAAGGGACAATGCAAGGGGGCTGAGGATACATGAGCTATATAATGATACTTGTCGGCTGCGTTTTTGTGAACAATGTCGTGCTTTCGCAGTTTATGGGGATATGCCCGTTCCTTGGCGTGTCAAAGCAGGTCAAGTCCTCGGTGGGAATGGGCGCGGCTGTCATTTTCGTAATGGTATGCGCTTCGGCGATAACCTATCCGGTCTATCGTCTGCTCGAACGCTTTGAGATAACCTACCTGCGTACTGTTGCATTTATCCTTGTTATCGCAATGTTCGTGCAGCTCGTGGAGATAGTTATGAAAAAGACCATGCCGCCGCTGCACAAGGCGCTCGGAGTATATCTCCCGCTGATAACCACCAACTGTGCAGTGCTCGGCGTAACTATCGGCAACATCGACAATGAGTACGGATTCTTGCAGTCGCTTACGAATGCCCTCGGAACGGGGCTCGCGTTCACGCTTGCGCTGCTGCTGTTCAGCGGAGTGCGCACATCTATCGAAAAGAGCGATTTCCCCGCGACATTCAAGGGAGTACCGTCAACGCTCATCGCTGCTTCGATAGTTTCCCTGAGCTTCATGGGCTTTTCGGGGATAATATGAGAGGAGCGCATTTATGGGGATAATGATACCTGTAATTATATTTGCTGCCCTCGGGATACTCGCGGGAGTACTGCTGACGGCGGCATCACGGATATTCGCTGTTGAAACGGATGAACGCGCCGAAAGGATCGCAGAGGCACTGCCGCAGGCGAACTGCGGTTCCTGCGGATATTCGGGCTGTGCGGCTTATGCGGATGCGATAGTGAACAAGGGCGCGGAATGTGACCTCTGCCGTCCGGGCGGAGAAAAAGCCGCGAAAGCCATTTCTGAGATAATGGGTGTGGAAGTGAATATCGGCGAGCCGCAGGTCGCATTCGTAAGATGCGGCGGTGACTGCACGATAACTCCGCACAAGTACATTTTCGGCGGCATACAGAGCTGCGCCGCCTGCAACCGCTATTACAACGGCTCAAAGCTGTGTACGTCGGGCTGTCTCGGCTACGGCGACTGCGTGAAGGTCTGTCCGCAGGACGCGATATCCATAGTGAACAGGCTCGCGGTAGTCAACAAGGCGAAGTGCATCGGCTGCGGACTGTGCGCGAAGGCGTGTCCGAACGGACTTATCGCGGTGCGCAGGATAAGCCAGAAGACCGACGTAATGTGCTCGTCGAGCGAGCTTGCGAGGATAACCCGCGAAAAATGCCAGGAAGGCTGCATCGGCTGCCGCCTGTGCGAAAAGAACTGCCCGGAGGGTGCCGTTAAGGTCACCGACAATCATGCGGTGATAGATTACGAAAAATGCACCGACTGCGGCAAGTGCGCAGAGGTCTGCAAGGTGGGCGCTGTAAAGCTTATCAATATGGCAGGTGACACGCGGTCTGCAACGACTGCGTGACATACAATACAACATGACTGACGGAGGGACTTAAGGAAAACATACGCCGGGCGGCTGAAAAGGACGCCTCACGCATAGCAGAGATAGTTATCACGAACTACCGCTATACTTTCCTGCCGCTCTTTGAAAATGCGGATGAAAGCTATTATTTCAATGAACTGAACGTCATCGATATGGCAAATGAGGAATATGCGGCGGGTTCGCAGGGACTCAGCAACACCTGTGTTTATGACGACGGCATCGTAAAGGGCATCATCCGCGTGAACGGAGAACTTATCGAAAAGCTGTTCGTTGAGCCTCGTTTCCAGAATCAGCATATAGGCGCAAAGCTGCTTTCGTATGCAGTAGAAGAACTCGGTGCAAGGGAACTGTGGGTGCTCGAATACAACAAGCGCGGTGCAGCGTTCTATAAACGGAACGGTTTTGATCTCACCGGCGAAAAGATACTGGAGGACGGCTGGGTGCCTCTGCTGAAAATGAAACTGACAGAATAAGCAATGACCGGAAGTAAAAATATAGTAACGTTAAGCCATAGTATTTCTGATGTGATGTCAGAAATACTATGGCTATTTGATCGTCAATCCAGACCGCAGACCGGCAGGATACTGTCCTGCTCTTTGTATCATACTGTGCCGGTTTAAGAAATAATTAAGAGAATTACAAGCATCCGATAAGGACAATAATAAATATAATTTGTATAATGAATTCAGAAAGTAAAAAAGGCAAACGGAGGTAAACTATTATGAAAACAGAATACAGGCAGGCAGTTCCGGAAGACGCAGATGTATTGATAGATATTTATAATGCCGCTTATCATGATGATCATCTGCGATTTGGTTCGTGCCCGGGGTATGGAATAACAAAAGAAAGAATGGAAGAGTCTATAAGAGTATTCCGGAAATATATCATTATGTGTGATAATATCCCTGTCGGATGTATTTCCTGCAAAAAATTGGAAACCGGAGTATATGAGATCGCCAACTTGTGTATTATTCCAGAATATCAGGGCAGAGGGATAGGGACAAAAGCAGTTCAGTTCGTAAAGGCTCTTTATGAGGATTGGAAGAGATTCACTCTGGTAACACCCATGGACAAGAAAGAAAATGTCAGATTTTACACTGAAAAATGCGGATTTCGTATAACATCGTCCGAAAGAGACGGCAATGTTGAACTTGCCCGATTTGTACTGGAAAGATAGCTCCTGACCCATCTCAGCGATCAATACAGATAATAATGCCCCGAAGCGTTCTGTGAACACTTCGGGGCATAGCTTCTGTGCGGATATCTTTATGTATGATATCCGATCTTTCAGTCTTCTGCGTCCTTCTTTGCAGCTTTTTTCCTGCGTCTGACGCATTCAGTGAGCAGATACTCTATCTGTCCGTTTATTGAGCGGAAATCCTCCTCCGCCCATGCCGCAAGTTCATTGTACAGTGAAGCGGAAACGCGCAGCGGTATCTGTTTTTTTGCTTTTTCCCTGATCTCCTCCGGCATTTTCCGACCTTCTTTCGTACGCTGATATCAATAGATAGAACCGCTGTTCACGATAGGCTGTGCCTCCTTGCTTCCGCAGAGGACTACCAGCAGATTGGACACCATCTGAGCCTTGCGTTCTTCGTCGAGCTCGCAGATATTGTTCTCGTTGAGCTTTCTGAGTGCCATATCCACCATGCCGACTGCGCCGTCAACGATCTTCTGTCTTGCGTCGATGATAGCGTTCGCCTGCTGTCTCTGGAGCATTGCGGCTGCGATCTCGGGTGCATACGCGAGGTGTGTTATCCTCGATTCGATTATCTCGATGCCTGCGATATCAACGCGCTTCTGGAGCTCCTCCTTGATATCGTCCGCAGCTTCCTGTGAGGATTCGCGCAGGGACTTCTTGTTTTCGGGATTTTCGCTCACGTCGTAGGGGTAGAGCCTTACAACGTCGCGGAGCGCAGAGTCAGCCTGTGTTGAAACGAAATCCACATAATTATCCACATTGAATACTGCCTTTGCGGTGTCCCTGATCTTCCAGATAACTACTATGCCGACCTCGATAGGGTTGCCCATTTCGTCGTTGATCTTCTGCTTCTGATTGTTGAGAGTGGTAGCCTTCAGCGAGACAGCGCTCTTGTACGAGCTTTCCGAGGAAGTGCCCGAACGGTTCGCGTTCTCCTGCTGTACGCCGAGAAGAGAGGCAGCGGACGAATTAGCCCTGTTGACCATTGCGAGATCACGGATAGGATTTACTGCCTTGGAGAACGGGTTCACGAAGAATATGCCGGGTTCCTTCAGAGTGCCCATGTACTTTCCGAAGAGAGTGAGGACGAGCGCCTCATTGGGGTGAACTACCTTAACGCCGAGGAAGAGTATCCATCCGAAGAACATCCATATCACAGATATTGCCATTACGGGAGCCGCCCATACGGGAGCGCTTGTCCCGGGTTCGGTGTCGAGTGCTATCGAAGCGGATATCACTCCCACAAATGAGAGTATTATGGCAGCTATGTTCAGGAAGAGCACTGCGAGGCCGTTTGGTGCGTGAATGGTTTTTTCTGTGATGTTTCCTTTTACGATGTTTGTCATAGTGATGACCTCCTTGTATGTAGATGTGATTTTCGATCTGTTTGATATCTTTTTGATATCATGGTTATATTATAATGCATCTTCCGGCGTTTGTCAATATATTTTCCGGAATTTAATCATTTTCTAATTTTTATGGACAGAAATTTGCCGAGATCAATATTAATTATATACAGAAAAACA
>CAMVPV010000146.1 GCA_947169455.1 uncultured Clostridia bacterium
TGCAGTATGTCGATAGCACTCCATCATACAGAATGATGACAATCGCACACTTGTTGAGCCTGCGATCAGAAGGTACATTCCGGAAGATGTACGGTCTTCGGCGGCATTGCCTTTCACAGCGGACCCGGACGGATACTGTCCACGGCTTTCCGGAAGCCTTTCCGCTGATACTGATCGCTGCCGCGCCTCTATCAGTTTTTATTATGATATCATCTTATTCCGGATTTGTCAAGACTTTTTTTGAATTTTTTTGCGGACATCACAGCCGCAGCGCTTCTATGATATAATATGCAGTTTCATCATATCAGTTCGATGATATTCTGACAGATCTGAAAGGAGTTTGCAAAAATGCTTCGTTCCGATTTTTACTATGAACTTCCGCAGGAGCTTATCGCACAGCACCCCGTTGAGCCGAGGAGCGCGTCCCGCCTTATGGTGACCGACCGCCGCACCGGTGAGATCACCCACAGTCATTTCCATGAGCTGCGCAGGTATCTCCGTGAGGGCGACCTGCTCGTTATGAACGATTCCCGCGTTATCCCGGCAAGGCTCTACGGCACCAAGGAAAAGACCGGCGCACATATAGAATTCCTGCTGCTCGACCGCAAGTCCGGCAATACATGGGAGATACTCGTAAAGCCGGGCAAGCGCGCCAAGCCCGGAACGCGGTTCACCTTCGGCGGGGGAATGCTCACTGCCGAGATACTCGACGTCACTGAGGGCGGCAACCGCATCGCCGAGTTCCGCTGCGACGGTAACATCTTCGCCGTGCTCGACGAGATAGGTCAGATGCCGCTGCCGCCGTACATCACCGAAAAGCTGGAGGACAAGGAGCGCTATCAGACAGTATATTCGCGGGAGCTCGGCTCCTCCGCCGCGCCCACAGCAGGACTGCACTTCACGCCCGAGCTGCTCGATGAGCTGCGCTCGTCCGGCATAAATACCGCCTGCGTGACGCTCCATGTCGGGCTCGGCACCTTCCGCCCCGTAAAGGAGGACAATATCCTCGACCACAAGATGCACAGTGAGCATTTCCATATATCACAGTCCACCGCCGATATCATCAACCGCACAAAAGCCGAGGGCGGCCGCGTGATAGCTGTCGGCACGACCTCCTGCCGCACCCTTGAAAGCGCAGTGCTCGCGGACGGAAATGTTCCCGCCTGCGAAAAGGACACCGATATCTTCATCTACCCGGGTTATGATTTCAAGGTGATCGACGGTCTCATCACGAATTTCCACCTGCCGGAGAGCACGCTTATAATGCTCGTTTCGGCTTTCCTCGGCTATGAGAATACCATGAATGCCTACAAGACCGCCGTTGCGGAGCGCTACCGCTTTTTCAGCTTCGGCGATGCGATGTTCATAGCATGATATAAATAACGGAGTTAATGATATGTCCGATATGAAAATTCTTTTTCCTGCTGATTATTTTGATGCAGACCGCCCCGACGGCAGTTTCGTCTATGAATACGAAGCAGCCGCGGAGACAGGGCTGTTCGATATCATACTCTATTCCGACTATGACTGGGACAGCAGCGGAAAGCTCCTGCTCAGCAGTGAAACGGACGAGCCGTCGGTGTGCATTTACCGCGGCTGGATGATGAAACCGGATATTTACAGGAAATTCTATGACGCTCTCGCCGACAGGAAACTGATGCTGATCACTTCACCCGTGCAGTATGAGCTTTTTCACATATTTCCGGAGATATACCCGAAGTTCGGAGATGATACTGCGAAAATGCTCGTTTATCCGGACGGCAGGATCGACCTTGATGAGGTGAAGCGGACATTCAGCCGATTCATGGTAAATGATTATGTAAAATCCGTAAAAGGTACAGATTTCCCGCGGTACTTTGAAAATACCGTGTCGCAGGAAGAATTTGACGCGCAGATGAAGCTGTTCATGGAATACCGCAGCGGATTATATACCGGCGGGATATGCATAAAGGAATACTTTGATCTTAAGGAATACGGCGGAAAGAAGAACGAGTACCGCGTGTTCTATATAAACGGTGAGGTCGGCACGATAAGCAGGAATTCGGGGCAGGGGATATATTCCCCGCTGCCGCCGGAAGAGCTCATCGAAAAATACACCGGGCTTGACAGCCCTCTCTATACGATAGATTACGCAGAGCTTGCAGACGGCAGCTGGAAGATACTCGAAGCGGGCGACGGGCAGGTATCGGGTCTGTCCTACGGACAGGACGGAAATGCATTTTTCCGTGCACTTTACCACGGAACGGGATCGCCGCAGCAGAAGCCGGTCAGCGAATGATACAAGGAGGTATCCTGATTTGTTCAGATTGATAAAAAAAGACGGCAAAGCCCGCCGCGGCACATTCACCACAGCACACGGCACCTTCCAGACGCCCTGCTTCATGAATGTCGGCACCTCGGCGGCGATAAAGGGCGGCGTGTCCTCCCATGACCTCAAAGATCTCAAATGTCAGGTGGAGCTCTGCAATACCTATCATCTGCACATACGCCCCTCCGATACCGTGATACGCGAGATGGGCGGTCTGCACAGGTTCATGGGGTGGGACGGTCCCGTGCTCACCGACAGCGGCGGGTTCCAGGTGTTCTCGCTCGCAAGGCTGCGCCGCATAAAGGAAGAGGGCGTATATTTCAATGCACACACCGACGGGCGCCGCATATTCATCGGCCCCGAGGAATCCATGCGCATACAGTCGAACCTCGGCTCGGATATCGCAATGGCATTCGATGAGTGCGTCGATAATTCCATGATGAAGATCACCGACGATATGACCGAGGTGCAGAAGGAACGGACGATCGCAAAGGCGCATGAATATTCGCGGCAGTCCTGTGAACGTACCACGCGGTGGCTCGTGCGATGCCGCGAGGAAATGGACAGGCTCAATTCCCTGCCCGACACGGTCAACCCGAAGCAGCTCCTGTTCGGCATAAATCAGGGCTGTACGTTTGAAGACCTGCGCATCGCCCACATGAAGCAGATAGCCGCCCTCGATATGGACGGATATGCGATAGGCGGTCTTGCAGTGGGAGAACCGACCGCCGATATGTACCGCATCATAGATACGGTGGAGCCGTATATGCCTGCCGACAAGATACGCTATCTCATGGGAGTGGGCACGCCCTCGAACATCATTGAAGCTGTCGCACGCGGGGTCGATCTGTTCGACTGCGTGATGCCCAGCAGGAACGCACGCCACGCGACCATTTTCACATGGAGCGGCATAATGCACATCACCAATAAATGCTACGAGACTGACCCGCTGCCTATCGACCCCGAATGTGACTGTCCCGTATGCAGACGCTACACCCGTGCGTACATCCGCCATCTGTTCAAATCGCAGGAGCAGCTCGGCGGGCGGCTCGCGGTTATGCACAATCTGTACTTCTACAATACCCTCATGGAAAGGATACGAGCTGCTGTCGATGAGGACAGGTTCGATGCATTCCGCGCGGAATATTCCCGCAAGCTTTCCGTACTGCTGAAATAACGGATATATCGCTGCGTGATCTTTCTGCCATTCATACCGTACTGTATGTGCATCGTTCCGAATCTATATTGACAATAAACGTCCGTTATGATATCATTTATGCATAACGGACGTTAATTTTATATGAGAGGAGAAACGAAATGAACATTACCGATAAGAACATCGACAACGGAAAGCCGTTCGACTGGGGAAGGGCATCTGCTGATTACGCGAAGTTCCGCGATATCTACCCGCCCCTGTTCTATAAGAAGATAACGGACCGCGGGCTGTGCGTGAACGGTCAGCGCGTGCTCGACCTCGGCACGGGAACGGGCGTGCTGCCGCGCAATATGTACAGCTGCGGCGCAAAATGGACGGGCACGGATATTTCCGCAGAGCAGATACAGCAGGCAAAGAAGCTTGCGGAGAACGCGGGTATGGATATTGATCTTTTCACATCGGGCGCGGAGGACATAGACTTTCCCGAAGGCTCGTTCGATGTGGTCACTGCCTGTCAGTGCTTCTTCTACTTCGACCATAATGTGTTGATGCCGAAGCTCGCGAAGATACTTGCGGACAAGGGCAAACTGGTCGTGCTGTACATGGCATGGCTCCCGTATGATGATAAGATCGCGGGGGAGAGCGAGAAATTGATATTGAAGTACAATCCCGGCTGGACGGGCTGCGGCGAGAAGCGCAGACCGATACGGATACCCGATATCGCACAGGAATATTTCGATATCACCGACCGTGAGGAGTACGATCTGAATGTGCATTTCACGCGGGAAACGTGGAACGGGCGCATAAAAGCCTGCCGCGGCATAGGCGCATCGCTCACCCCGGAGCAGATAGCTTCGTGGGAGCAGGAGCACATCGCTATGCTGGAGCAGACCGCCCCGGAGGAGTTTGATATACTTCACTATGCGGCGATAGCAGTGCTTCAGAAGAAGTGAATACAGCAAAATATCACCCGCAGCCGTTTTGCTGCAGCTGCGGGTGATATTACATATTTCTTATGTAATGGAAAAGGTACTGCTGTGCTATGCCCTCATATCCCTTCGTACATCCGGGCAGACCGTTCGGATAATACTGTTCCATGACGCGCTTTATCCATACATCGCGCGGGAAAGCCTCCGTGCGGTACATACCGAAAAGCAGCACACAGTCCGCCACCTTGGGACCCACGCCCTTTATCTGCATGAGAGCCTTCCGCGCGTCATCGAGCGGGAGTTTTTTTATCGCATCGAGGTCGATGTCACCGCTGCCGACGCGCCCGCAG
>CAMVPV010000147.1 GCA_947169455.1 uncultured Clostridia bacterium
AACAGATAAAGCAAGCCCCGCATCACTGGCAATTCAGTGGTGCGGGGATTTTGTGTTATTCATATGATGCTACAACTATCTTTGAACACAGTATTTTATAAAAGCCTATGTCAAAAACGAGCTTATTCTTATTCCAAAAAGCAGGATAACAATAGAAATCATTAATCCAATCACATACCGGATCAGTCCGTATCTCGATATCATCAACCTCTTCAAAGTGAAGTTCTAACACTTTTGAATATTTTAGTTTCATAACTGCACTTTTTTCATCGTGTGAAAAGAACACAACTTTACTGTCATGAAAACCAAAATCGGATAATACTTCATGTCCTTCAATATACGAAACCTGTTCATCATATGGCTTATCTTCGCACTCAAATTGATAACTAAGGCTATCTGTATACAAGTGCATATGCTCCAATTCTTTTTCAGTGGGCTGTAATCCCGCTTCAATCGCAAGCTGATACTGTTCTTTTGCAGGCAAATAATATCGGTGTAAACGAGTATAATCTGATTGCTTATAATTCTGTTCGTCTCCCATCATCATCAGGATCCGAGCAAAAATGAGAGGTTCTTTTTCTTCGGCATTCAGCGCAGCATAGTATGCTTTCCACATATGATAATAGCCTTTATTATCGTCTCTGCTCCAATGTCCGCAATGTTTAGGACACCACAGGGCAAACTTTGCAGTCTCATAATCTTCGTGTATCGCTGACCATACATCGTTCATTACAAATCGCCTCCTTTTGAAAAAGTGATATCCTTTCCCCACACTCAACGCCATTTCGCAACTACCCGAATCGCAACTTTTGGTAAGACTGTTTTCCGCGATTTTACGCTGTTTTTCAGTATGACATTCAATCCGCACACTGAAAAATCGGAAAAAGCAGTTTCACGCACCCTAAATCGAGTGCGTGATTTGGTTGTCAAAAATCAAAGTGTGCGGATTGGCTGTCGGATGTTCCGTGTATATGTTTTTGCCCTTTCACCTGTTTCCGCATACAGTTTTTGAGTGGGTAAAGCTGCTGTTACCGGAAAGGCATGATGCCCATAAGCCGCGTAAATACGCCGTTTTATGATTTTTCTCGTGACAGCAGAGCCACGCACTCGACGTGCCCCGTCCGCGGGAACATATCAACCGCGCGCACCTTTGTCACGCGGAATCCGAGCTTTTCAAGCGCGGCGCAGTCGCGGGCGGCAGTCGCGGGGTCGCACGAGATCATCACTATGCGCGGCGGCGACATTTTTGCGACTGCTTCGAGAGTACTCACGTCACAGCCCTTGCGCGGCGGGTCGGTGACTATGATATCCGGCGCAAGACCTTTTTCCGCAAGCACTGCCGCCGTCTCGGAGGCGTCGCCGCAGATGAATTCCGCGTTGTCTATGCCGTTCATGTGCGCATTCTCCCTCGCGTTATCCACCGCCGCCGGGATTATCTCGCAGCCGATGAGTTTTCCTATCCCGTCAGAAAAGGACAGCCCTACGGTCCCCGCGCCGCAGTAAAGGTCGAGCAGCATCTCCCCCGCGCGCGGAGCGGCATATTCACGGGCGATGCCGTACAGCATTTCCGCCTGCAATGTGTTCACCTGATAGAACGACAGCGGGGATATCTTTATCCGCCTGCCGCACATGGTATCGGTTATGTGCTCGCCGCCGTACAGCACGATATTTTCCTTGCCGAGTATGACATTCGTGCGGTAGGGATTGATATTGAGGACGATGCTTTTTACATCGGGGAACTGCTCCGCAAGCGACTTTGCAAGCTCATTGAACGGCTTTGCAGTCCTCTTCGCCGCGACTATGCACACCATTATCTCGCCGCTGTGCTCGCCGCGCCGCAGATAGATATGCCGCACGTTCCCCTCGCCTGTCTGCTCATCGAACACGGCTATCCCGCGGGAATCGATATATTCCAGCATGACTGCTGTTATATGCGAGAATATCTCCGGCTGGAGCGCGCAGTCTCCGCAGGGAATGACACGGTGGCTCCGCGGCGCGTAAAATCCGCAGACTGCTTTCCCGTTCTCATAAGCTATGGGGTACTGCGCCTTGTTGCGGTACCGGCTCGTGCGGGCGCAGCCGAGGATATCCTCAAACACGGGTGACAATCCGCCTATCCGGCGGAAAGCATCACGCACGAGGCTGTCCTTTATGCGCAGCTCGGCTTCATAATCTATATGGCGGAAGATACATCCGCCGCATTTAGGATAGACGGGACATCCGCTTCCGGGCAGACGGTCGGGCGAGGGGATCTTCATATTTTCGATGATACCGAAGGCATAGCTCCTGCACACCTTCACTATGCGGCAGTCTATCACATCGCCCACCGCAGAGTGCGGAACGAACACCGCCATTCCGCGGTATCTCCCGACGCCGTTTCCCTCGGCGGTCATCCCGGTTATTTCAAGCGGCACTATCTGATTTTTATTTATATCCATTGCAAAATCCACCCTTGGAGAGCATTTTGATATCAATAAATCTATTATATCACATTTTCACGGGCTTCGCAACCATATATGCAAAAATCCGGCGGGCAGCGAGGGCGCTCTTCTCAATTGACAATTGAAAATTGATCGGGTCTCCGAACAGCAGACAGCGACAGCGTCGCTATGGGTCTTGCCCACCCCTTTGGCGGGTCCGGGCAGAGCCCGAAGCGGCTACACACATAGGCGCAAGGAACGGGAGAATATTCACAAAAATCTGATTGACTTATAACAATAATTGTGATATTATTTATATAAGTATATTTTAATTTCGGGATAACCATTGTCGTAACAGGAGTGAATGTTCAGATGAGCAACAAACGCAAAAAGATAGCAGTATTCGGCTGCTGTTTCACAAGCAGATACAGACAGAATCTTTGCCGCTCCTTCAATATTGCCGCAGAGGAACTGAACGTTGACATTTATTATATAAACTTCCTCGGCAAAATAGGAAACAAGAACGCACAGTACGGTGACTATGAATTCGACCTGCTGGAATATATCGACCTGTCGCCCTATGACGGCATCATCTTCGACGGTGAGGGCTACAACGTTGACGGCATGGCAGACAAGGTGATACGCAAGCTGCGCGGCGCCAACTGCGCAGTCGTTTCGATAAGCAGCCATGTTGAAGGCTTCTATAACATAGATTTCGACGAAAAAGGCGGCATACGCCAGCTTATCGAGCATTTCACAGATCACCACCACTTCACGAAGATAGGCTTCATGTCGGGCTACCTCACCCATCCCGATGCACAGGTGCGCCTTAAGGAATTCCGCGATGTCATGTATGAACACGGTCTGCCCGAGGACGGCGTGGGTATATTCGAGGGTGACTTCTGGTTCCACAAGGGCGGAGAAGCCGCCGACTTCTTCCTCTCGCGCCCCGAACGCCCCGAGGCTATCGTCTGCGCAAATGACTATATGGCTATCGCGCTTTCCACCGCACTTAAAAAACGCGGCATACGCATCCCCGATGATATCGCGATATCCGGATTTGACGGCTCTATCGAAGGACAGGAGTTCCTGCCGCATATCACTTCCGCTACACGCGAAAGGCTCGATATCGCGCGGCACTCACTGAAGCTCCTTCTCGATCTTGCCGATACAGGCAGCTGCGACGAAAGCAGCCTGCATATCCTCCCCCGCCCGATATATTCGCAGTCCTGCGGCTGTGCACATCTCGATTATCAGTATGAAGCGGAGAACATCAACCGCGTATATGAAATGAACCGCTCTATCAGCTACAATATGTACGATGCCGAATCATCGATGCTGAAGCTGAACAAGGTCGATAACGTGCGCCTTATGGAATCTGTCTTTGCCGAAAACTCCATCAATTTCGGCGACTACAATTCCTTCTTCATGATGATGCACATTGACCGCTCACGGCATCCGTCCTTCGACAGCGATTTCACCTCGCCGTCCGGTAAATTCGTTCCCGCGATATGGATAGACAAGAACAAGGAATACGTCGGCTGCAGCCGCAATTTCGACTGCGCCCGCCTTGTTCCCGAGTCAAATTCCGACAGATGCCATTTTTACTATATTATGAGCATCCACTGCGCCGAGCGCGCTTTCGGCTATTCCGTAATTGAAATGTCCGGAAAGGATATCTTCAATGAATTCTACAACGTATGGCTGCTCAACCTTGCGATAACCCTCGAAACGCTTCTGAAGAACGACCGCATCCACAAGCTGATAGGAAAGCTCGAAAACCTCAGCATACGGGACGGTCTGACCGGAATGCTCAACCGCCGCGGATTCGATGATATGTCCCGCGATGCGATAGCTGCCCTGCGCGAAAAGAAAAACGTGTGTACCATGGTCATAGATATGGACGGGCTGAAGCACATCAATGATGAGTACGGTCACTATGAGGGCGACCGCGCCATCAAAGCCGCCGCCGATATCATCACGCGCTGCTGTGATTCCGGCGAGATAGCCGGAAGAGCGGGCGGCGATGAGTTCTATATCTTCGCGCTGGATTATTCCGAACCGCTGCTCTCGCGGTTCCTTGAACACATGAAGGAGTATATCGCGGAGTATAACGAGAAGAACGGCAGGCATTTTCTGCGCTTTGAGCAGTATGAGGAGGACGGCACGCCTACAAAGAACGTGCTGACCTTTGATGAGAAGGCCATGGAGCTTACCCGCAGAGGCGGCACCCAGCTTCACATGACCTTTATGGAAAAGGAAAAGACTCTTTCTTTTTCATATTCTTGCATCCATTCGCAAAGG